>JBKHFT010000021.1:0-29452 GCA_046540055.1 Alkalispirochaeta sp. | reverse complement strand
CGATGCTGCATCACCTGCAAGAAACACGTCCCTCGGGTTACCCAAGGAGACCGCCCGGAGCGGTACGGTACCCAGCACTGCTCCATCCGGTTCCGCGAGGACGACCCGACTCGGGGTGATCGCTACCATTCGTCCCTCCTCGGCATCCACCGCCATATCAACGATAAAGGTGTCTACCAAATCGCGAACTCCCCGAACGTTCGATACGAGACCACCGTCGGCGGAATCGATCGTGCTTTCCGGAAAGCGGAATACCCCGCGGCCGGTCCCGACGATTACGTTGTCTCCGGCGACGGCGATGTGTCGGATACGCAGCGCCCGATCGGTGCCGGGGTAGGCGACACCGAAGAACGAAAGACCTGCGGTGTCTGAATCACCGCCCAGGAGCTCGTCCACGTCTATATCGGCACCGGTGAAGAGCTCGTCCGTTGCCCGGAACGTACCGATCACCGACGAGATGTACGCCGCGGTACCCGAGGCGGCGGCCGACCAGATCGGGCTTTCGTCGTCGGCTATCACTTCGGAGAGATCGTCGCCGGAGTCGTTCCAGGCACCAGTATCACCAAAGAGAGCGTCGATGGTTTCACCGGAGCCCCCACCAAGACCACCGAGGCGCTGGTAGTAGACAACTACCTCATCGTCATTGTCGTCGTCAGTGTCGGCCAGGAACGTGCCCGAACCGGTAACATCATCGATCCCCGCATACGTTGCGTCGACGTTATTCCCGTTCGAGCTGTACGCTATCCCGTTGCGGGTGTTCATCAACAGGACCGGTGAGCCACCGGAATCACTCCCGCGGGAAACGGTCGCTGCCGTGGAAAACTTCGGTGTTGAGGTGAAGTTTTTATAGACGCCGTCATCGCTCCCCGAGAATATCTCTGTACCTACCTCCACCACCGAGTTCAGATCCTTCCCCGCCAACCCCGTCGTTAGTCGGTCACCCAAACGCTCCAACGAGAGGCTCAGTTGCGTCTCCCGGCCGGCCTGGACCGAAAAGGAGCCCTTGAAGGCGTAAGCGGTAGGGGCGAAGGTGCTCCCGCCGTCTTCGTCGATCGCAACCACAATCCCGTAACCGTCGCCGGCAGGGATCTTTTTGATCGTGACGCTTCCGCCCCCGGTGGTCTCCACGTAGTTCAGGGCGTTCGGGATGCCCGTTCCGGTGGGTGCGAGACGATACTCGTTTCCTTCGGGGGTGTACATCCACACCCGGACTTTGCTCGCCGAGTTGATCGAGGATCCACTGATCGAGCTGCCACCGAGAGAGCTCCCCGAGACGGGTACGCTGATCGTTATCGACCCGCCGTCGGCGGGATCGTCGTCGGAGGGCTCCATGATACACGCACCGAGAACGAGGGTTCCCAGAAGGATCGCCCCGACACGCACCGCTGCGCGACGAATCGATCCGCTTTTATATTCGTTCCGTTCGTTCATATCACCCTCCCTACTCGTCGATCGTGACCGTGACAGATCCGCGGGTCGCCCGCGGTCCCGGCGGGACCGTCCGGATCGGTACCGTACCGCCCTCGTCCTCGTCGTCGCTTCCGGCGCCGGTCGGTTCGGTACTGGTGGAGTTCTCATCCTGCGCCTCTTCGGAGGGCTTGCTGGGTCCGCCGGGTTGCGACCCGGTCCGGCTCTTCTGGCCACCGGCAACGGAACGCTGCTGGCCAAAGTTGTTCACGAAGACGACGACGCCCTCGGATACCTCGATCTCTTCTCCGTCAAACTCGAAGTCCGTACCCCTCACCGCAGCGGTCGATATCGGGCTTCGCACCCGAAAATCCTGCCGTCGCCCGTCGCTGGACCGGACCTGGGCGCTCATCCGACCGACGTTGAGATCCATTCGCGTCTCGACGGTGTCGCTCTGTTCGACGATCTCTTCGAAGACCATCCGCGTCAGCTGCTGTACCTCGACAGTAGACGCCCCGAGAGAGAGGGTCGCCGAAGCGTTGAATCCGGTAGAGATCGTCGTGTCGTTGTCGATCTCCATCCCCACTTCCGCGGCGGTCCAGTCGCCACCCACGGCGGGTCTGATCTCCACCTTTCCATTCACCGCGCTGAATTCCGCCTGGGCCCACGCCGCAGTTCCGAACAGAGCGAGTATCGCGCAGGATATCAGTATCCGTTTCATTCGATCCTCCTTTTTCAGAAACTCAACGACGCGGTGAGGCGGGCAATCCAGTCGGTACTGTTTGCGTCGTCAAACATGACAGAGTCATTGGCAAAGAACATGCCACCGCTCAGACCGATTCCGAAATCGCTGAACGGTCGCAGCCGGACCGCAAGATCGACCTCGCTTCCGAGGTACGACCCGTCTTCGTCGGCGTTGACGTCGGAGACCGAAACGTACCCTTTCCCGGTGCTCCGGAAGAAAGCGTAGTAGCTCACTTCCGTCTGCAGCGACGAAAGGGCGTCGACCCCGATCCCCTCGAGGGGCTTTGCTGAATAAGATACTTCTGTTGTCGTCGAATTCCCAGGTTGCAGCGCAAAAACAAGACCCACCGAACCGGGGGTGACCGCGGTGAACTGCGTCGCCGCCCCTTTCGTGTTCCCTTCGGTGAACGACGTGTAATCGGTATCGCCGGTAGTAAAGGTCGCACCGACGGTGAAAATGCTCGATACAAACCGGGGCAGGAAGTACTGGACCCGGCCGTCGAACATATGCCCCTGGAACGGCTCGTACTGGTAACTCTCTCCGCTTTCGCTCTTGTCGTCCTCGACGAGGCTCAGGGTTCGACCGGTATTGAGGGCGTAGGCGGCGTTGTAAAACAATCCGGGAACACCAAGGGAGCCGTCGATCGCAAGGATCCCGTACTGCGTATCCAGAAGCCCACCGGGATCATCGGTATCTGCATTGCCCGGTTCCGTGTCCACCGTAATGACCTCATCCGGATCTCGCATATCTTCCTGAACCGCAAACGCCACCACCACATTCTGATTCAGCAGGAGTTCCGGTATCGATACGCGAAGCTGTCCGAGGAGGCGGCGGGGACCGAAGTAGATATCGTCGTCTTCCTGGTCGGTGGAGTCCTGGAGGCTCATCGAGACGCGGGAGAACTCCTTGTTGATCAACCCGGTGTACCCGGCCCCGGCGTAGAACTCGAATCCGACGTAGTTCAGAATCAGCGCGGCGCCGTCGATCGCGTGGCTCATAATGCGTCCCGTCGGTTCACTGATAAGAAAACGGCCGTACCGCGTCGTCATTCCCACCAGCCCGGCGGGCTGTTCGTTCTCCGGTGCGAACTCACGGTTCCGCTGGAAGTACATCTTTTCGACGTCCGCCGCGAAGAGCGGTTCCTCCGAATCGTATCGGGCGCCTAATTGCCCGACGAACTCCCAGTCGGGTCCAAGGTCGGAGGTAAGGTACAGTACCAGGTTCTCTCCGTTGACGAACTGCTCGTCCTCGGAAGTCTCCGTCACGGAGCGGAAGGTATTGGTCGTGGAGATGCTGCCGCCCCAATCGACGGCAGATACCGACGAGACGCCGACAACAACCAGGAGTACTGTGAGGAAAACACGAAGCCCTTTCAGACGAAGCGCTCTCATCGGTCACCTCCCCGTTCGTTGAGATAAACGCTCAGGATACGAACCACCGATTCGCCGTCGAGCGCTTCCCCCGGTGCGTACCGCGTGCGGGACCATCCCTGGTACACAACCTCCCGGGCGGCGTAACGTCGCCCCGGAATGATCCGGTACATCAGCCCCCCGGGTTCTCCGAACGCTTCCATCAGGAGGTACGAGAGATCACCGAAATCGGTGGCCCTCGTTACCTCCGTCCCCGACGGTACCAGCCCCGCTGCCGTTGCGCTCTGCAACGCCTCATCGGGAGTAGCCGTCTCATCGACGACCCCTGCCGCCGACAGAACCAGATACGCTGAGTGTCCGAGCTCGGCGGGGTCCTGTCCGAGGAGTTCGTCCACCCGGTCGTTTGACTGAGCGGCAACGGTCGCCGCTCCCACGCCGATTAACAGCACAACGGCTATCCGACGGATGTGTGGTGTAATCATCTCAACCTTCTCCTGAAGATCTTCCTTCCTTTAGTATATTTCTCACCATTTATAATTGCAAAGTATTACAATAGGAGTGTTATGGATATAAAACGTTTTGTCACCTGGATTCTCCCGGGCATCCTTTTGGTAGTCTTTGCAACTCTCGAACTCCTGGGAGTCTTCGCCCAGGCGGAACACTCGGTATACGATGCGTGGCTCCACCTCAAACCGTCGGTGCCGGAACGGGAAGAGATCCTCTACCTCGATATCGACGACCTCGCGATCGCGCAGGTCGGGGTCTGGCCGTGGTCGCGGGATATCATGGCCCGGGGGCTCACTACCCTTCGGGAATTCGAGTCCGGTCCTGCCGTCCTGGACATCGAGTACGTCGACTCGAGTCCCCTCGCCGTGGACGGGCAGTTCCTGCGCAACCGTATCCCTGATGCGTTCGATCGGGAGTTCACCGATATCTCCGGGAGCGTCGAGAGCCTGATCGGCGCGATCGCCGCGGGACAGATACCTCCCGAAGAAGCCGGAGATTTCCTCGGGGATCTCCGGGATATGACCGAATCCGCCGAGGATCGTCTCCTTACCCGTGTTCAGGAGATCGTTCGCGACAACGATCTGGTCCTCGGAGCCGGCGCCAAAGCGCACGGTGACGTGTGGTTTACGGTCAACCTGATCCCCGACGCCCCGGACCCGGTTCCCCGGGAGCGGATCGACTTCGCGATCCAGGAGACCGCCCTGACGATCGTCGAGGGTGAGAACGATACGGTGCTGAACGCGGAGGGACTTCGTCCCGCGATCGAGCCGGTTATCGATGGCGCTGCCGGCGCGGGGTTTCCCAACGTCATCATCGACCAAGACGGTACCCGGCGTCGGATCGAACTGCTTCGCCGCTTCGAGGGACACTGGTTCGGACAGCTCGTCTTCCCGCCTCTTATCGACTGGCTCGGCGTAACCGGCATAGAGGTGTCGGGTACCCGGATTGTCCTCGAAGACGCCCTCGTACCCGGTGCAGAGGAACGCAGGGATATCCGGATTCCCCTCGCGGAAGATGGAACGATGCTGATCAACTGGTCGAAAGGGGGGTACCTCGAAGGATTCCGGCACATCTCCTTCTATGAGGTGGTGTACTACCAGCAGCTCCTGGAAGATCTCGCGTACAACCTGGAGGTCATGGAAGAGTCGGGGTACCTCCAGTATCACGACGGCGACCGGAACCTTCTCGATGCGTACCGTTACGCCGAGGGTCTTGTGAACGATGCCCTTGAAACGGGTGACCAGGCGTCCCTCGACGAGCTCGCTGCCGTCAGGGAGTTCTTCATCACTGAAGCAGGGGCGTTTCTCGAGGGGGACGCGGAGGAGCTGATCCTTGCCGATATCGATGATGCTCTTGAAGATCCGAACCTGTCACCGGATATGGAATCCCTCTTCACGGACCTCCAGACGGAGATTCCGTCGGTGTTCGAGAGCACCCGTACCGTCCACGCCGATCTGGTACAGACCCGGGAGGTACTCTCCACGAACGTTCCGGGGTCTTTCGTGATCATCGGGTACACCGGGACGGGCACCACCGATATCGGGGTGAACCCGTTCGAGAACGAATACGCCAACACCGGTACCCACGGCGCGATCGTAAACACGATTCTGACGGGACGGTTTCTCGACGATCTACCTGCCTGGATATCGATCATCATAGCTGTCATCTTCACGGTGATCTTCGTCGTCCTCAGCCGCAATCGTAACGCAAACACCACGCTGATTCTCGGGTTCGCCGGTGCCGCGATGGTGACCGCGGGGTCCGCAACAGCTCTCGTCACTCTCCGGACGTTCCTCCCGATCATGACACCGGTTCTGACCCTCTTTCTCGCTGCGGTGGGACAAAGTGCCTACAAGTTCGTCGAGGTGGCGCGGGAGAAGAACCACATCCGCCATGCCTTCAACCACTATCTGAGTACCGATGTTATCAACGAGATCCTCGACGACCCGAGTCGCCTCCGCCTCGGTGGAGAGAAGCGGGAGCTTACCGCGATGTTCACCGACGTAAAGGGCTTTTCCACGATCTCCGAGTCCCTCGATCCGGAGGAGCTGGTCAAACTCCTGAACCGGTACCTGTCGGAGATGAGCGATATCGTGCTCCAGCTCCGGGGGACGATCGACAAGTACGAAGGTGACGCGATCATCAGCTTTTTCGGAGCACCGATTCCGTACCAGGATCACGCGAGTCGGGCGTGCGCTGCGGCGGTGCGTATGAAGAAGATCGAGAACTACCTGAACGACCACTTCCTCGAGGAGAATCTCTCGCCGAGTCCGTTGATGACCAGGATCGGGATCAACACCGGTGAGATGGTTGTCGGGAACATGGGAACCGCGAACCGGATGGACTACACGATCATGGGCCACGCGGTAAACCTTGCCGCACGTCTTGAAGGGGTCAACAAGCAGTACGGCACGTGGATCCTCACGAGCGAACTGACCTACGACGCAACGGGAACCGCCTTTGCCGCCCGCAAGCTCGACCGCGTCCGTGTAGTCGGTGTCTCCGAACCGGTCCGCCTCTACGAGATCATGGACGAGGCGGAACTCGTCCCGAAGGATATAGCGCAGCTCATCGACGAGTTTCACAACGGGATCGAACTGTTCGAACACCGCGAATGGGGCGAGGCGAGCAGCGTTTTCTCCCGGCTGAACCGGGAATTTCCCGACGACGGGCCCTCGAAAACGTACTTCGATCGCACGAAGAAGTTCCAGAAAGAGGCGCCCCCGGCGGACTGGGACGGGGTATTCAATCTGACGAGAAAGTAGGGGATAGCGCGCCGTATCGCTATGCGGCGCGTTCCTTTCCCGGTACCGGGTTTCGCCGCCTACTGCTCTCCGGGGCTATACGGTCCGGCGGTACGCACCCATCCGCTTCTCGATCCGTCGGACGAAGAGCGAGAGGGTTACCGTCAGGATCAGGTAGAGGAACGCGACGATGTTGTAGGTCTCGAAGAACTGGAACGTGCTGGTGGCGTAGATCTTTCCCAATTGGGTAACGTCCTGGACCCCCAGGGCGCTCACAAGAGCGCTGTCCTTGATCATCGCGACGAACTCGTTTCCCATCGGCGGCAGAACGTTCCGGATCGCCTGGGGAAGGACCACGTTCCGCATCGCCTGCCACCGGCTCATACCGAGAGCGTAGGCCGCCTCGATCTGCCCATGGTGGATGCTCTCGATCCCGGCGCGAAAGATCTCCGAGATGAACGCGCTGTATCCGATCGTGAGAGCAAGAATCGCCCGCCAGGTGAAATCGAGTTCCCGTACCGTGATCGGCCGCACGATCCCCGCCCATCGCAAGGGTGATGAGACCGCGTTGATGATCGTGACGAACACGGGAGCACCGACAAAGGCGATGTAGTAGAGGATCACCAGCATCGGGATTCCCCGGATGATCTCAACGTAAAACGTCGATATCTCCCGGATCACCCGGTACGAACTGACCCGCATGAGGCCGACGACGAGTCCCGCCGCCGTGGCCATGACAAAGGCGACGATCGAGACCCATCCGGTGACGAGAAGTCCTTTGGACACCGCCCGAAAGATCACCCGGTAATCCTCGTCCCGAACGATGCTCCATCCGATCAGGATCGCGACGAAGATCGCCGCCAGGAGCCACCAGGGCAGTCGGTGGATGAGACCGTCGCCGGCGGGAACGAGGTGCCCTCGAGGCGGTTTCGCCGGTGGGAGGCCCCCGCCGGTCGGATCCGACGGGTCGCTCTCCTCAGGATGTCCCGGCAGCTGACGATTCAGTTCGGACGGGTGTAACGGCATCGAGCTGAACGATTACTCGGCGTTGTACTTATAGAACCAGTACGCTTCCAGGTCGTCGAGAAAGCCGTCCTCGTTCATCTGCTCCAGGGCGGCGTTGAACCCTTCGACGAGGTCCGAACCGGGGGTAAAGATATACCCGAACTCGTCGGTACCGAGCGGGTCGCCTACCGTCTTCAGCGCGTCCGGGTTCGCTCCGATATACCCGCGAGAGCTCGCCGCGTCCATCAGGACCGTATCGATGTCGCCGTTGATCAGCGCCTGCACCACCGCCCCGAAGCTGTCGAACAGCTTGATCCGGGGGTTACTTTCGTCTCCATCGAGAACGTCGTAGACCGCGACGTAGAAGTTGGTCGTACCCGCGATCGCCCCGATCAGGAGGTCTTCGTCTGCAGCCAGTTCCTCGGCGGTTTCGAACCGCGTTTCATCCTCGCGGACCAGCATGAACTGCTGACTCACCAGGTAGGGGTTGGAAAAGTCGACCTGCTCCGCCCGCTCGGCGGTGATCGTGATACCGTCCATTCCGACGTCGAACTGGCCGCTCTGCACCGCGGGGATCATCGTATCCCAGGAGGTGAGGTTCCAGTCCACCTCGAGGTTGAGACGCCGGGCGATCTCGTTGGTCATATCGTACTCGAATCCGATCGATTCGCCGGTGTCGGGATCGACCATGCTCAACGGGGGATAGTCGTTGCTCGTCACCGCGGCGATCGTTCGTCCACCGTAGTCGGGAAGCCCCGTCTCCTCGTTCATTATCGGTCCGGCACTTTCCGGCTCGGCGACGCCGGTCGCCATCGCGACGGCCGATACGAGAGCCAACAGAATCAGCGTGTGTATTGCGTTCTTCACCGATTCCTCCTTTAATGGGTATCTAACCGAAGAGAGAACTATTTTGCAACAATCAGGGGAAACATACTTCAATCGATTCAGCGATGCCTGGCCCCACGTAACGTTTCTGACCGGGATGATCTTCTTTTCGATGTACTCCCGACTGCTTCTCGCCCCGCTACTCGTCTTTATTCAGATCGATCTCGCGATCGGCCCCGCCGACGCGACGCGCCTCTTTCTGCCCCTTTCGATCGCCTACGCCACGGCGATGGTCGGATCGGGGTACCTCGCGGAGATCTTCTACCATCGGCGTACGATCGCCCTCTCCGCGATCGTTCTCGGCGCCGGGCTGATCATGATCTCCCTTGCGCACGCGATCTGGGTGCTGTACATCGCCGTCACCCTCGTCGGTGCCGGCTCGGGTCTCTACCCACCATCGGGGGTCGCCGCGTTGACGACCCTTGTAGACGACAGGATCCGGGGACGGGCGATCGCCCTCCACGAGGTCGGTCCCAACGTCGCTTTTGTGGTGGCCCCTCTGGCGGTCACCATCGGTACAACCCTCGCCGACTGGCGCTGGGTAACCGCCGTTTCCGGAGCGGTGGCGATCGTACTGGGGATCGCCTTCGACCGCCACGCCCGGGCGGGACGATTCGCCGGTCAGCGCCCCCTCCTCGGAACGATCGGCCCCCTGATCAGAAAACCGGAGTTCTGGGCGATCGCGGTTTTCTTTGCCCTCGCCGCCAGCTCGACGATCGGGGTCTACTCGATACTCCCGACCTTTCTCGTCCAGACCCGGGGATACGCCGTGGCGCCGATGAACACCCTCCTGAGTATCTCCCGTATCAGCGGGATCGTCGTGGTCCTCATCGCGGGGGTACTCGTCGATCGGATCGGTGTGGCGCGACTGATCGCGGGAGTCTTTCTCCTCACCGGAGCCCTCACCCTGGCGATCGGGTTTCTCGACGGTCCGGCGATGCTGGTGGTGGTATTTCTTCAGCCCCTGGTGATCTCCGCGTTTTTTCCTGCGGCGGTCGGTGCGATGGCTGACCTCGGTCCACCGCACCTGCGAAACGTTGCGGTCTCGATCATCATCCCCGGGGTAAACGTGATCTCCAACGGCGTCTTCCCCGCGATCATGGGAGCCCTCACCGAACAGGGCATCGTGGAAACCGGGTTTGTCGGCCTCGGCGCGACAATGGTCGCGGCACTGGCACTGACGCCGTTCCTGACGCACAAGACCGCCGGGTAGCCACGGCCCCGCACGACTGTTGAGCCTCGCGGGCCCTCATGATTATTCTCCCTGTCCCAGCGAGAATCCGCGCTCCTCTCCGAAGTAGTAGAGGTTTTCCGTCTTGATCACTTCGAATCCGTTCTCCGTCATCGTATCCATCAGGCGCGTGACCTCACGATGCGGAACGGTCCGGTACTCCACGTTGTCACCCACAGGTGTTGTCTCGGCGTGCACGAAGCGGCATCGCCAGTGATCGGTGAGGAACGTCTCGGGGAACCCCTCGGGATACACTTTGACTCCACGGTTGGTGATCATCTTCAGTTTCAGCGCCCCTCCCGCGTCTTTCGCGAGCTTTTCGAGGGCGGTACCGATCACGTTCGCGTCCATCGGGTCTCCCACCCAGTCGACGAAGAGGTCGGCACCCACCAGGCGCTTCTCGACGGTGGTACGCGTATATTCGGGAAGGACGATCCGTGTGTCCTTGTCGGCAGAGATGTTCCATTTTTTCAGGCGCTGCGGTTCCGTTCCGATCCGCTCGATGATCGCGTCGGCGAATTCGTCGGTCCCCACAAGGTGTTCACTGTGACCGGGGCGATAGATATCTGCGGTGTGCAATCCGTCCTCGATCGTCCGGAGCCACGCGTTGTGGACCTTCTCGGCCACATCCGCCTGCCCGATGTGAACCAGCATCTGGAGGGATGCGTTGATCAGGCCGCTGGGGTTCGCGATTCGTTTCCCCGCGATGTCCGGGGCGGAACCGTGGATCGCCTCAAACATCGAGACGGTGCTGCCGATATTCGCGCTTCCCGCCATCCCCACCGAGCCACTTACCTCGGCAACGACGTCGGAGATGATGTCTCCATAGAGGTTGGGCGTCACGATCACGTCGTACTTGTCCGGTGCGGTGGCAACCCGGGCGGTGCCGATATCGATGATCTGCTGGTTCGTCTCGATGTCGGGGTATTCCGCCGAGATCTCGTCGAAGATGCGGTGAAAGAGGCCGTCGGTGACCTTCATGATGTTGTCTTTCACCATGCACGTCACTTTCTTCCGGTTGTACGTTCGGGCGTATTCAAAGGCGAAGCGGATGATCCGCTCGCTTCCGGGACGGGTGATCAGTTTGAGACATTGCGTCACCTCCTGGGTCTGTCGGTGTTCGATCCCGGCGTAGAGGTCTTCCTCGTTCTCCCGGACGATCACAAGGTCCATGTCGGGGTAGTGGGTCTCGATGTAGGGGTTGAACGCCTGGACGGGACGGATGTTCGCAAAGAGCCCGAGGGACTTGCGAATCGTAACGTTGAGGCTCTTGTACCCGCCGCCCTGGGGGGTGGTGATCGGCGCCTTGAAGAGTACTTTCGTCCGACGGATAGATTCCCACGCCTCTCCGGTAATACCTGCGGTGTTCCCCGAAAGGTACACCTTCTTGCCGATATCGATATACTCCGGGGCGATCCGGGCCCCCGCGGCGTCCAGGATCCGGAGGGTCGCCTCCATGATCTCCGGACCTATTCCATCTCCCTTGGCAACGGTTATCGCGATTTTTTGACTCATAACATCAGGAATATACTCATGAGCCCCAACTGTTTGCAATGCCGACGCCGGCAGTGTACGCTTAAGGCACTACGAAAAGCGAAGCGATCCTATGACGACGGTACTTTTTGCGATCGAAGACGAAACGGAACAGAGCCTATTTCAGGACGTCATCGTATCGAAAGAGCTCGATATGCAGATGATCGTACCCGAGAACGTGGGACACGTCGATCGCCTGATCAATGAAGGGTCGATCGATATCATCGTCACGGACCTGAAGTTTCAGCGCGGCGGCTTCGCGGAATGGCTCTACCTCTGGCAGCACCCGTTTATTATTCTGACGGACTGGTGCGAGTACCATCGTCTCGACGAGATCATGAAGGACCAGACGTCGGACTTCGCAATCCGTGACAGCGAGTACCGGCACATCACCTTTCTTCCCCTGGTGATCAAGAAAGTACTGAACAACCTCGAGAGTATGGAGCGCCACAACCTCAGCCTCAAGATGACGGAAGAGCGCTACCGCGAACTGGTCCAGGCGCTTCCCGACATTGTTTACTCCCTTGACGCCGACGGTACTTTCACGTTCATCAACGATTCGGTGCGCAACCTCGGGTGGGAACCGATAGAGCTGATCGGGAAGCACTTCAGCGTGCTCCTCGAGGAGGGCTTTACCGAGAAGGTCGGCCGGGAACATGTTCTGCAACGGATGAAAGGAGTGACGACGGGGGCCAAACATGCCCCGAAACTGTTCGACGAACGCAGAACCGGAACCCGTCGGACCCGGGACCTTGAGGTTCAATTGCGGCGAAGGGATGAGGACCCGGACGCACACACCGTGTACGGCAGCGTTATCGCCTACGGCGAGGTAAACTCCGTCGGCTTCGCGGGGTTCGCCAACGCGATCGGAGATCCCGGATCGGTGGGTATCATTCGGGATGTAACGGAACGAAAGGAGGCAGATCGCCTCCTCCACGAGAGTCTCCGGGACAAGGAGGTGCTCCTCGCGGAGATCCACCACCGCGTCAAGAACAACCTCCAGGTGATATCGAGCCTGCTCAACCTCCAGTCCGGAGGACTCAACGACACCGAAGCGATAAAACGGTTCGCCGACGCCCAGATGCAGATCCAGTCGATGGCTCTCGTTCACGAACAACTCTACCGGAGCGATAACTTCGCGACCGTTGATATCAGCGATTACGTCCGGAGCCTCTGCGACCACCTTTACGAGGCGTACGCCGTCTCACGGGATACGATCTCCCTCGACCTCCAGGTGGAACCGATCTACGTGGTGATGCAGCAGGCGGTTCCGATCGCCCTCCTTCTCAACGAACTGATCGCCAACAGCCTCAAGTACGCGTTCCCTGCCGGCGCATCCGGTACGATACACATCTCCATAAAACGAGTCGAAGAGGGTGCGGTTCGCCTCGAGATCCGTGACGACGGAATCGGGTTGCCCGACGGGTTCGACATCGCGGCGACGGAAACCCTCGGTCATACCCTGGTCACCGGCCTGAGCAGTCAGCTCAACGGGACGATGAGCGTCGACGGTACCGACGGAACCCGCTTTTCCCTGACCTTCCCCTTCTCGATCCACCGGAACCGGCGCCGGTTGTCCCCGACGATTGAGTCCCACCGAGAAGCGATCAGGACCGCCGGGCGGACCGTACCGGCAGATGGGGTGCACCGCCGGGCAATCCGTACCGACAGGCGATGCCGCCCGCAGGTGCCGCCTCGACGCGAGGGGACAACACAATTAGAATGCCGCCATGATTCGTCGATTATCTTTCGCCGGTATGGCGCTGTTCATATTCTTCGGGTTCTTCGGTTGTTCCCGTCCCGTCGAACCGGTTGTGGACGACGCCTACCTTCTCGGCACGGTGATCCGTGTATCGATACACGACGACGGGTACGGTCAGGATCTGATCGACACGGTGTTCGATCGAGTAGCAGTGATCGAAGCGCGGATGAGCACCTCCGAGGAAGACTACGATACCACCGAGCTCCTTGCGGTGAACCGTGCCCCCGCAGGCACCCCGCTCACCGTCTCACCGGACACCTTCGAAGTACTCACCGCGGCTCACCGCTATTCGGAGCTCAGTTCAGGCGCCTTCGACCTCACGATCTGGCCTCTCGTACGACTGTGGAAGATCGGTTCCGGCGGAACCGAGGTACCTCCCGCGGAGGAGATCGCCGCGGCCCGGGAGCTGGTGGATTACACCCGTCTCGACCTTCCAGACGAGAATCGGGTCGTACTGCGCGATGAAGGGATGGGCGTAGACGTCGGAGCGATCGCGAAAGGCTACGCCGCCGACGAAGCGGAAGAGATCCTCCGACAGGCCGGCGTCGAGCACGCGCTCCTCGATTTCGGCGGAAATATCCTCGTCATCGGCGCGAAGCCGGACAACACCCCCTGGCGGATCGGTATCCAGCGCCCCGACGCGGAGCGCTCCCGGTATGTCGGGATTCTCCGTACCGCGGATCGGACCGTCGTAACCAGCGGAGCCTACGAACGGTTTTTCGTCCAGGACGGGGTCCGGTACCACCATATCATCGATCCCCGTACGGGGTATCCGAGTCGGAACGGTCTGGAACAGGTAACGGTGATCGCCGAACGTTCGATCGACGCCGATGCGCTGTCGACGGCGGGATTCGTCCTCGGTCTTGTCGACGCGTTGGAGCTCTTCGAAACGATATCCGGGGTTGAGGGGATCCTCGTCACCGACGACAAAGAGGTGTACGTTACGTCGGGGCTCGCGAGCGCGACCTACGAGAGCGGGGAAGATGAAGCCGAAGACACCGGTGAAGAACGACCGTCGACGTGGCAGGGAACGACCGAATTTGAACTGACCGACGGCGAGTATCGTTTGATCCGGCGATGACGCCCCGAGGCGGTGGAGCGCTCTCTTAGAACTAGAACGCAGTGGCGTCCACGCCGCTTTCGTCCTCGTCGGTTGTTCCGATCACCGAGATGAAGACCCGGTTCGGAAGACATGCGGCCCACTCTCCGCTCGTCCCGAGAGCTCCCGCGGCGACGCAGATCTTGTCGCGACACGGTGAATCCTCAAACCGAACGGTCCCGTCTTCGATGACGATGTGGCTCTCGCCGAGGGGGCCCTCGATGTACAGATCACGGTCCTCGTCGAGGGGATAGATGAACTCGCCTTCGTCGGAACGGATCTCCACCGCGCGCGCCTGACCGCTCCGGTCAAGAGCGAAGGCGGAAAACACCACGATGACGCCGATCGCTACGATGATGATCACGTAATCGAAGGGACGAAAGGAGATATCCCGCAGGGCCTGCCGCAGGGCGGTGAGGATACGCCGCCACCGATCACGCATCAAGGCAGCATCAACCCTTCCGTTTCTTGTCGCGGATGTAGATGTTATGGGCGGGACTGTTCTCCATCGGTCGCTCGTCCACCTCGAAGAGCTGCATCGCCCGGATCAACTCGCCCAGCTTCTTGTACCCGTAGTTCCGGGGATCGAAATCGGGATTGCTGTTGGCTACCTTCTGACCCACTACCCCGAGGGAGGCCCACCCCGTTTCGTCGGCGGCATCTTCGATCCCGTTCCGGATCATCGTCACCAGTTTGGTGTCCTGTTTCAGATCCTTCGCGTCGTACCGTTTTCGCTGCTGCGGTGCCGGGGCTTCCTTGCTGTCGGTGCTTTCCTGCTGCCGCAGCACCTCGCTGTAGATAAAGCGGTCACAGGCGCGCACGAACGCCTTCGGCGTCTTCTGTTCACCGATGCCGTACACCGTGAGACCCGACTGCCGGATCCGTTGCGCCAGAGGGGTAAAATCGCTGTCACTCGAGACGATACACATCCCGTCGATCGCGCCGGAAAAGAGGATATCCATTGCGTCGATCACCAGCTTCATGTCCGTTGCGTTCTTGCCCCGCGTGTAGGGGTACTGCTGGATCGGCTGGATCGCGTTGTCGAGAAGCACGTTCTTCCACCCCTTCATCGCATCGCTCGACCAGTCACCGTAGATCCGCTTGATACTTGCGATCCCGTAGTTGGCGATCTCCTCGAGAAGCCCTTCCATGATCGAAGATTGGGTATTATCGGCGTCGATAAGAACCGCCAGCCGTTTTTGTGAGTTCGTTTCCATATATGCACCAAGGCTACTCCAGGGTTGCCGCTTTTGGAAGATCTCCGGGCATCGGACAGGACATTTTTGGTCGTTTCCGCGAATTCTTGCGCTCCTGACTGTGCCGAAATCAACCGTTTCGATATATTCTGCACCGGATATGAATGGAATAAACCAGTGGATCGGACTGGGAATCTCGTACCTCTTCATCTTCGGAATGATCGGCACCGCCCAACTCCTTCTGCGTCTGCGGATCGTCGGCGCCGCGGCGACGCGGAAAATCGTCCACATCGGGGTTGCCCACTGGTGGATCATCGCGATGCTCTGGATCGACGATCTCGCGGTTGCCCTCATCGGACCGGTGAGCTTCATCATCATCAACTGGATATCCTACCGACGCCACATCTTCGCGGCGATGGAACACGAAGAACCGCGGAAAAACCTCGGCACGATCTACTTTCCCGTCGCTCTTACCGCTCTCGTCGCTCTGACCTGGGGCGGGGTCCTCCCTCGCTGGTACGGCCTGATCGCGATCCTCGTTCTCGGGTGGGGAGACGGAAGCGCCTCACTTCTCGGGGAGTGGCCGGGGCGAAAGAACGCAGGGTACCGCTTTTCCGTCCCCGGTGGTAGCAAGAGCGTCATCGGCACCACTGCGATGTTTATCGCAGCTTTCGCGGTGACGGCGGTGATACTGCTGGTCGTTCCCGGCCTCGTCGGAGGGACGGCGCCGGTGGTGTTTCCCCGGCTGATCGGGGCGGTATCGAGGCTGGCGGGAGAGACGTGGGTGGCCCGTTCTTCGGACAGCACCGTACTTGTCGCGTTGTCGCGCCTCGACGGGTTCGTCAGACTCGCAGCGGAGCGCGTCGCCGATCTCGGTGGCACCGCGGTACGGGACGTCGGTACAACCCTGTCCTCGGTGGCCGAGCCGGCGCTCCAGGCGATCGATCCCGCGAGGTGGACCTTCGCGCCCTCGACGGCGCTTGCGATCGCTCTCATCATCGCCTCCGTAGCAACCGCGATCGAGCTTCTGACACCCTGGGGGCTGGATAACCTCACAATTCCCTTCGCCACCCTCGCAGTTCTCTCGATCCTGCTTACCCTCCCGGAGGTGTGGATCGTACGCTTTGCCTGGGCTCTCGGCATGAACCTGGTTGTGGCGATCGGTGCGTTTCTGCACCGATCGGTCACCGCAGCCGGGGCGATCGCCGGTGCGGGGGTGGGTCTGGTAATCTTCCTCTCCGGCGGTGGATTCTACTGGTCGATCCTGATCGCCTTTTTCGTCTCCTCCAGTGTCCTCGGCCGGGTTACCCCCTTCTTCTCCGCCCGGTCCCGGGAAGAACGGAACCGTCGCGCCGAAGCGCGTCGTGACGCGGAGGCGATCAATGCGAAGGGAAGCCGCCGGGACGCGGTGCAGGTCTTTGCCAACGGCGGCCTTGCAGCGATCATGGCGGCTGCCCACGCCCTTACGGGACGGCCGGTGTTCATGTTCGGATTCGCGATCGCGATCGCCGCAGCGAACGCCGATACCTGGGCGAGCGAGATCGGCGTCCTCAGCCGGAAAGAACCGGTCTCGATCCTCACCTTCCGGGAGATTCCCCGGGGAACCAGCGGCGGTATCAGCCCACTCGGCCTCTTCGCAGCCGCCGGCGGCGCCCTGTTTATCGGTCTCTGGTTCGGTGTCGGGTATGTCGCGGTAGAGGGATGGAATCCCGGCGAGATCGGACCGATGGTTGCGGCGATCACCGGGGGTGGATTCCTCGGGAGCGTCATCGACAGCGTCCTCGGTGCGACCGTTCAGGCGCAGTACTGGGATCATCACCGGGAACGGTTCACGGAACGGCGCAAAAACGCATCCGGGGCTGCAAACCGCCTCGTCCGGGGGTTTCACCTGTTTACCAACGACGCAGTGAACGCCGTGAGCGGTATCGTATCGGCAGCGATCCTGATCGGTCTGGTAGCGTAACGCCGGCTCCTCCCGTTTACTCCTGCTTCCGGGAAAACCCGAAGTCTCCGAGAAGCTCCCGGGCGAGTTCCTCCTGAACGGGATTGACCCGGATCTCGTAGGACTCGACGAAGCCGATCGCCGGGTTGAGCCCCCCGGCATCGTCGCTCCAGAGGATCGCATCCACACCGTTGTTTCTGAGAAACTCAAGGACGTGTTCGGCTTCGATGCGCGTGGGGTACTGTACAACGGTCACCATAATAATTTCCTTAGGTCAATCTATTCCGGTGGACGCCGGCGTACCTTGAATACCTGACGGTTTTCCGGCTCATCCCCGGTCAGGCGCTGCCGGGTACGCTTGTACAATTCCGCCTGCGCCCGGAACGGCTCCTCCTGCTTCGTCGGTGTCTTCCGCACCCAGTCGCAGTCGCTCTTCATCAGGAAGGCTTTCACGTTGTCCCGGAAGAAGGTATCGAGGATCTTCCGGATCCGCCGCTGGATATCGGGGTTCTCGACGGGAAACATCAGTTCCACCCGCTTCTCGAGGTTTCTGGGCATCCAGTCGGCGCTCGCGAGGTATACTTCCGGGGACCCTCCGTTATCGAACCAGAATATCCGGGAGTGCTCGAGGTACCGGTCGATGATGCTCACCACCTGGATCCCGTCACTCACGCCGGGAACACCGGGGACGAGCATACAGATCCCCCGGATATTCAGACGGATCTCCACACCCTTCTGAGACGCCCGGTATAGCGCCTCGATCACCTCGGGATCGGCGAGGGAGTTCAACTTTGCGATGATGAGACCCGACCCGACTCCCTCGGCGCGACTCGCTTCACGTTCAATCATCTCGATGATCCGGTTCTTCAGCGCGATCGGTGCGAGAACGAGCTTTTTCATCCCCGGGATCACCGAATACCCGGTGATCGCGTTGAAGAAGAGACCTACCTCGTAGGCGAGATCGTCATCGGCAGTAAGAAGGCCGAGATCGGTGTACAAACCGGCGGTCTTGTCGTTGTAGTTACCGGTACCGAGGTGTATGTACCGCTTGATCCCGCTCCGTTCCCGGCGTACCACCATCAGCGCTTTGGCGTGAACCTTGAGTCGCGCGATTCCGTACACAACGATCACTCCGGCGCGTTCGAGGCGTTGTGCCCACTCGATGTTCCGTTCCTCGTCGAAGCGCGCTTTCAGCTCCACGAGGACCGTCACCTGTTTCCCGTTGTCCGCGGCGGTCTCGAGGGCGCGGATGATCGGGGAGTCGCCGCTGGTACGGTAGAGGGTCATCTTGATCGCCAGAGTATCCGGATCCGTCGCGGCCTCGTGAACAAGGCGCACTACAGGGTCAAAACTCTCGTAGGGGTGGTGAAGCAGGATATCCCGGCGCTGGATGTTGTCCCACATCGATTCATCTTCATCGACCCAGGCGGACTGCATCGTCTTCCACGGCTCGTCCCGGAGGTGTTCGTACCCGTCGATACTGTAGATATCCATCAGGTTCCGCAGCTCCAACGGATCGGGACTCTCGTACACCTCGCTCTCGCTCAGACCGAACGCCTCGGTGAGGATCTCTCGGAGCCGCGCCGATCCCCGGTTGATATTCAACCGGACCGCGTCGGAGTAATCCCGCGTCTCGATCACCTGCTCCATCGCCTCCATGAAATCTTCATCCCGCTCCTCGTCGACGCCGAAGTCGGCGTCCCGGGTAACCCGGAAGAGGCACTGTTCGGTAACGGTGTACCCCGGAAAGAGCTGGTACGATTCGGCGAGGATCACCTGCTCCAGAAAGGTAAACGCAAGCGTGTCCGCTTTGTCCGTCGGAAGATACACCACCCGTTCAAGGCTTGAAGGGACCCGGACGATCGCAAGAAAGGGCCCCTCCCCCTCCTCGAGACGCTCCCTGGGCGCATCCTGCTCGGGCTTCAGGAGGAACGCGGCGTGGAGGCGCAGGTTTCCTATCGACTGCAGGGGTTCCCCGATCGTAACCCGTACCGGCGTAAGAACGGGGAAGACGCGGTCCCGGAAAAAGTGGTGGACAAATCCCTGCTGCTCCCCGTCCCACTGGGGGGGACGGACGCGGTTAATTCCCTCGGCTTCCAGAGCGGGAAAGAGCTCCTCCAGGAGCACCCGGTACTTGCGCTCGTTCAGCTCTCCCACCCGTTTGCGGATCGCGTCGAGCTGCTCCCGGGGAGTCATCCCCGTCGGGCAGATGGATCGGTTTCCCCGGCGAAGCCGGCGCTTCACCGATGCAACGCGAACCATGAAGAACTCGTCGAAGTTGGACGAAACGATGCTCAGGAATTTCAGCCGTTCCAGAAGGGGCACGTCGGGATTCTCCGCCTCCGCAAGGACCCGGGCGTTGAACTCGATCCAACTCAACTCACGATTAACGAAAGGTACACTCATACCGCTGTCACTCCGTATCCGAAAACGTCCTCAAACAGACGACCTTTCAACCGCAGTCCGTACTCTTCGATCGAGATGTCCCCGGCGTATTCGCAATGGAGGATCACCTCCTCATCGCGTTGCTCAAGATGAAAATCACGGACACGCTGTACGTGTCCCCGATCGAGGGCGTCGGCGACGCGGAGAAGCGCCGCCAGTTTGAGCACAATCATCCGATGCTCTCGCCGAAGGGAGATGTAGTTCGTGTGACTGGACGACGGCGCTCCGCCGCGGTGGTAGCGCACCACGTTGGCGACGACCCGGATGTCCGACCGGGAGAGACCGAAGATCTCCGAGTTTTCGATGATGTACTGTCCGTGTTTGTGGTGCCCCGACGCCCGGACGAAGTTACCGATGTCGTGGACGATCCCGGCGACTTCGAGTAGCAGCCGTGCGTGTTCGTCCATCCCGTGCTCGTCGGCGAACTGGTCGAAGAGGCGCACCGCCAGTTTCGCGACGTGTATTCCGTGAGACTCGTCGAAGTGGTACTTCCTGCCGATCCCGATCGTTGAGTTGATCACCTGTTTGGCGAACTCTTCCCGCATCGTTCCGCGATTACCGGTAGCGATGTTGAGAAGCACCCCCTCCCGAATACTCACATCCGGTACGATCAACTGGTCCGCCGAGGTCGCGTCCATGAAAAGCTTATAGGTGACCAGCGCGGGAACGAGGCCCTCCACTTCGGTGTACGTCAGCTTCAACTCCCGGACACACTCTTCGAGGCTTCGGCGCTGGAGGTCCCGAAGAAACTCGTTGAATCGCTCCCGGTCGATTACCGAGAAATGCTCTCCCTCCTTGTGCCCGACCCGGGCGGCGGCGATCCGGGCGTCACCCCCGACGGCTACGAAGTAACGCACCCGGTCGAGGCGGAGTTCCGTATTGAGGACCTCCCGGGTTACCCGGATATTTTCGCGCAGATACTCCTCGATCCGTTCGTTGTCGGGCATGTTGGGCTGGATCTGCTGTTCTACCCTGAGCGTCCCGATTCGAAGGGCGTGGGCGGCGACCATGCGTCCCCGCTGGAGGAGCATGATCTCCGTCGTTCCCCCGCCTACCTCGAGGATCATCGAACTGGACCGGGCGAACTGGGGACGCAAGTCGTTGATCGCGTGCTGCACCGCGATGTAGGTGAGGTGGTTTTCCTCGATCCCCTCGACGATATTGATCCGGAATCCGGTGCGAATCTGCACCCGGTCGAGAAAGGTGTCCCGGTTTTTCGCCTCCCGGATCGCCGCGGTGGCGATCACCCGCACGTCGGCGGTGGGAATCCGCCATCCCGAGAGGAGTTCCTTGAAACCCTTGAGAATGCGAACCGCATCGCGCATCGACTCGGTGGAGAGAAAACCGGTCATGAAAACATCACGTCCGAGCGAGAGCGGTCTCGATGCACGATCGACGCGGGTCCAGGTTGAGTCGGCGTTGATTTCGGCGACGATCATCCGGATCGCAGTCGAGCCGATATCGATCACCGCTACCAGGCGTTGTGTTGATTCGTTTTGTGGTCGTTTGCGTACGTCGCTTTTTGCCATCGTCTTTCCGTTTCCACCGATCCCGAGGTTACCCCGCGGGGCGCCGGGTTACCGCGAGGTCCACCGCCCCGACGATCACCGCATCGTCTCCGAGCGTTGCTTCCGCTACACGAACACCCTCAAGGAGAGCGGGCATCCCGCGACGACGCATCGACCGTTCCGCAGGTTCCACAAATCGTGCACCGAGCTTCTCGACAAGCCCTCCTCCGATCAGGATCAGCTCCGGATCGAAGATGTTCACCATCGCCGCCATCCCGATTCCGAGGAACATCGCCGCCTGGTCCACCACCTCCGCGACACCAGGATCTCCCGCGTCGAGGGCTTTCTTGATCAATCCGCTCTTTACGAGGGTGATATCCGTCGCTCCCGCCTCGGCGAGCACCGGTGACTGGCCGTTCATTGCGAGAATCGCAAGGTCCCGGGCGATCGCCGTCTTCGAGGCAACCGTCTCGAGACACCCGTGGTTGCCGCAGCCGCAGCGACGGCCGTCGCTCTGAACGGTGATATGGCCGATCTCCCCGGCGCGACCGCCTTTTCCGCGGTACAACACACCGTCGATGATGATGCCCCCGCCGATCCCCGTACCGGGGAATATCCCGATCACGTCCCGATACCCCCGGGCGGCGCCGGCGATGAACTCGCCCCAGAGCCCGGCGTTCACGTCGTTCTCCAAATATACGGGACACCCGAGGTCGTCGGCGAGTCGGGGAGCAAGGGGAAAATCTTCGAGAGCGACGTTGGGAGTGTGCTTTACGATACCTCGCTCCACGTCGATCGGACCGGGCACGGCGATACCCACGGAGGTGACATCAGTTTTCGTTACCATCGCCTTCTCGAGAGCTCCCCGGATCGTCTCGAGAATACTCGCGTACACCCCGTCATTATCGATGCCGTCTGTTTTGTTCTTGTTACGAACAACGATCGTGCCGTCGGTATCGATTACCGCTGCGAGCATCTTCGTCCCACCCAGGTCGAATCCGATCCGCATATCCTCCTCCTTGCCCGATCTCGTTCAAAGCCGGTACTGTACCACTCTACCATGAACGGCGTCATCATCGGGCGGTTTATGCCCCCCCACAGCGGACATCTCTACCTTATCGACTTCGCCCGACACATGGTGGATCGTCTCTACATCCTCGTGTGCACCCTCTCCCACGAACCGATCCCGGGGGAACTGCGGTACCGGTGGGTTCAGGAACTCGCCCCGGAATGCGAGACGGTACATATCACCGAAGAGATACCCGAGGCTCGCCGCGGCGCCGCCGGAGCGACCGCGATCTGGGCGCGCACCGTTCGCGACGCGATACCCGACGGCGTCGCCCGGGTCTTCGCCTCCGAGGAGTACGGGTGGGATCTCGCCCGGGAGCTGAAGGCGCGATTCGTTCCCGTTGATCCGAGTCGAAACAACATCCCCGTCTCCGCGACGGCGATCAGGCGCGACCCCTACGGGATGTGGCGATTCATTCCACCGGTGGTGCGCCCCTGGTACGTGCGGCATCTCGCGGTTGTCGCGGCGCCGGAGGTGACCGAGGCGCTCGCAGCGGCGCTGAAGACGGTGGTGGTCCACTCGTACCGCACCTTTCTCGAGAACTTTCGGGTATCCCATGCGCCGACATTTGCGACGGACGATCCCGTCCCGGAGGAGATCATCCGGGACGGCGCGACTGCGGCTGCGGTCGCCCTGGCGCGCCACGCGAACCGGATTCTGCTCTACGATCTCTCGGATCCCCATGAACTGAGCGGAATAAAGATGATCGACGGTGTGGTGACGACGCGGGACGATCGGGACGCCGCTGCGGCCCTCGTCCCGGAGCGACCGATCTTTGACGCTGCCACGGTGACCGTCGACGAGATCGAGCAAACGCTCCTCAGTTGACGACCGCGACGGGAGCGCCTACAGTAACGGAGTGGAACCATTGATCTGGGCGGTGATCGGTCTGCTTCTCATCCTTTCCGAGTTCGTCGTACCCCAGTTCGTTGTCTTTTTCTTCGGCCTCGGTGCCCTCGTCAACGCGATTCTCGTGCCCCTTGTTCCCGGGCTCTCCCGGAATATTCCGGTGCAGCTCATCCTCTGGGCGATCACCAGTGGAATATCCCTCGGGGTCCTCCGGAAGTACGCGGCACGGTGGTTTCGTGGCGACAACGCCGACGGGAAAAACGATGCCGACGTGGGACGAACGGCGACCGTTCTCGAGGAGATCTCCCCGGAATCCCCTGGGCGCATCTCCCTCCACGGGACCTCCTGGCGGGCGATAACGATCGACGAGACGATACCGGCAGGGAGCACCGTCACGATCCTGGGGAAAGAAAATCTCAGTTATACCGTCACCGCCGGGGATCTCCTGGCGGATTCCCGGTCCGACAAGGAGCGCATATGAGTGTATTGGAAACGTACGTCATCTCGGCGGTGCTGCTGGTTCTCGTCTTCACGATCTTTTTCAAGCTGATCCGGATTGTCCCGGAACGGCAGGCGTGGGTGGTTGAACAACTCGGAAAGTTTCAGCGCACGATGGGACCCGGATTCCACCTCGTGATTCCGGTGATACAGAAGGTAACGTACAAGCAGATCCTCAAGGAAGAGGTAATCGACGTTCCGCCCCAACTGTGTATCACCCGGGACAACGTCCAGGTCAGCGTTGACGGTGTCCTCTACCTGCAGGTGATGGATCCCGAGAAGGCGAGCTATGGTATCGACGACTACCGCTTCGCCACCGCACAACTCGCTCAGACAACGATGCGGTCCGAGATCGGGAAGATCGAACTGGACCGCAGTTTCTCAGAACGGGACGCGATCAACGACGCGATCGTCCGCGCCGTAGACGACGCCTCCGACCCCTGGGGTATCAAGGTCACCCGGTACGAGATCAAGGATATTACCCCTTCCGAGACGGTGATGACCTCGATGGAGCAACAGGTTCGGGCGGAGCGGGAGAAACGCGCGGAGATCCTCTTCAGCGAAGGAACCCGGGAAGCGCGGATCAACTCTTCAAAGGGAGACCGGCAACAGGCGATCAACCTCTCCCAGGGTGAGAAACAGAAGCGTATCAACGAGGCGGAAGGACGTGCGAAAGCGACGGAGATCATCGCCGCAGCGACCGCCGAGGGCATTACGAAGGTTGCCTCCGCGATCCGCCAAAAAAAAGGCCGCACCGCCGTGGCGATGCGGATCGCCCAGCAGTTTATATCGGGTCTGGGAGAGATCATCCGGGACAGCGACACCGCGGTTCTCCCGGCGGACCTCGCCAACCTCAGGGCGATCGCCGACTCCTTCGGGATCGGCCGCGGCGGGAAGGGAGCTGCGGGGGGCGGCCCGGGAGACGGTCCTGCACCCGGCGGCGGTACCTCCGGTTCGTCCTCTCCGCCGGGCAGGTTCGAGGGAACCGATACACCATCGTCCCGCGATTCCGGGGACTATCGCACAGGAGGTAACGCATGAACCCCTTCCTTCCCCTTCAGATCGTACTCGGCCTTCTCGGGTTGATCATCGTCGTTGCCCTCATTCGAAGCATCCGCATCGTCCCGGCCCAGTCGGTCCTCGTCGTCGAGCGTCTCGGCAAGTACGCGACGACGTTGCAGGCAGGTTTCCACGTACTCGTCCCCTTTATCGACAGGGTCGCATACACTCACAGTCTTAAGGAGCAGGCCGTCGATGTCCCGACGCAGCCGTGTTTCACCTGGGACAACGTCAAGGTCGATGTCGACGGCGTTCTCTATTTTCGGGTCGTCGACCCGAAGAAGGCGAGTTACGGGATTACCAACTTCCGGTACGCCACGATACAGCTCGCGCAGACAACGATGCGGTCGGTGATCGGAAAGCTCGAGTTGGACAAAACATTCGAGGAGCGGAACGCGATCAACGCCGCGATCGTAACGGAGGTCGATGCCGCAAGCGCCGAATGGGGTGTGGACGTTACCCGCTACGAGATCCAGAATATCAGCGTCCCTGCCGACATACTCCAGGCGATGGAAGCGCAGCTCCGGGCTGAACGGGACAAACGCGCCCAGATCGCCCGTTCTCTCGGTGAGATGGAGAGCAAAGTGAACTACTCCGTCGGTGAGATGGAGGAGGCGATCAACCGCTCCGAAGGCGAGAAGGAGAAGTGGATCAACGAGGCGGAAGGGAAAGCCGCCGAGATCCGTGCCCTGGCAACGGCGACGGCGAACTCTCTCAGCCGACTCGCTGAAGCACTCGACACCGAGGGTGGCGACGAAGCGCTGTCTCTGCAACTTGCGGAGCAGTACATCGGGGAGCTTCGGAACCTCGCGCGGTCCGGGACGGAAGTGGTTCTCCCGATGGATCTGAGCGACCTGGACTCGGTGTTCTCCAGCATCCGTACGATCCTGTCCGGGGCCGGTGCGGATTCGCCGATGTAGCCCTGCCGGGCCGGAGGGATTCTCCGGCCCGTCTGAAGGACCGGCAGGTCAAATGAAATCCGCCGGGATGTTGTACATAACCGCACGTTCCGGATACCCTCTGCTCCGTCATGAACATCGTATACGTCGCAGGGCACAAGAATCCCGACATGGATTGCACCTGTGCCGCCTTCTGCTATGCTGCACTGAAACGGATGCTCGATCCCGATACGGAGTATCTCCCGATCCGCACGGGACCGTTGAATCCGCAGATCCGGGACGTCTTTGAGCTTGCGGGGGTCGAACAGCCCCGCCACGTCGATACCGTCGCTCCGTCGGTGGGAATGGTAGCCAGGCAGAGCCCTGTCGTGCTTGGACCGGACGATCCAGTTCTCGATGCGATCCGTGAGGTAGAGAACCAGACGATCTCGGCGATTCCAATAATAGAAGAGGACGAGACGTTCGTCGGTGTCGTCGGCGTCAACGAGATCACCTCGTACATTCTGGCCCAGACCACCGGTGACCGCCCCCTGTATACGTTTCTCGTCAAGAACTTCAAACGCGTCCTTCCGGGGAAACTGGTGCAGCCCGGTGAGACCGAACGGTTCGAAGCGCCGATCGTAACCGGATCGATGCCGGACCACCGGTCGATCGAAATGATCGCCAAGCTTCCGATTCGCCCGCTCCTGGTGGTGGGAAACCGCCCGGAGATCCTCGAGCACGCCGTAGAGTCGCAGCTGCCGGCGGTGGTGATCACGGGCCTCGCAAAAGACGAAGAGATCGCCACCGACATGTCGTCCTTCAAAGGTGCAATCTTTCTCTCCCAGACCGACACGGCGGAGACGATCCGTCTGTTGCGATTAAGCTCCCCGGTATACACGATCACCAATCGCGAGGTACCCCGTCTCGAAGAAAACACACCCTTCGAAAACGCAAAGGCCCAACTCCTCAACTCGAAGTATCGCGGTCTCCCCGTCTTCGACGGGGACCGGTACGTCGGGATGGTCAGCCGCCGCTCCTTTATCGAGCGTCCCCGGCGAAAACTGATCATGGTCGATCACAATGAGATCTCCCAGGCGGTGGACGGCGCGGAAGAGGCGGAGATCCTCGAGATCGTCGATCACCACCGCCTCGCGCCGCCGTCGACGACGCAACCGATCGCGGTAACGACCCGCGCCGTCGGAAGTACCTGCACCCTCGTGTACGAAGAGTTTGCCGGGCGGGGCATCGCGATCGACCGCACCGTCGGGATTCTTCTCCTCTCGGGAATCGTCTCGGACACGGTAAACCTGTACTCTCCGACGACGACCGAAGCAGATCGTCGGGCGATCTATCGCCTCGAGACGATCACCGGAATCTCCGCGGCGGAACACGCAAAACGTCTCTTCGCCCAGCTCAACGCCCTAGAGAACCGGGAACCGAAGGAGATCATCCTCTCCGACTACAAGCAGTACACCCATGAGGGGATCACCTTCGGAATCGGACAGGTGGAGGTCACAACCCTCGCCGACGCGGGGAACTACCGTACCCGTCTTGTGGAAGCCCTCACGACGGTCGCCCGGGAGAAAAAACTCGCCTGGTGCATGCTGATGGTCACCGATGTGATGAAGCGGAACAGCCTGCTCCTCACCTCAGGGTACACCGAAGCGGAACAGCTCCTGCCGTTCTCCCACTCGGCGGAACAGACCTTCGACATGCCGGGAGTGCTCTCCCGGAAGAAACAGCTGCTCCCCGAGGTGATGCGGGTGATCAGCGAGGTGAACGAGACGGCGTGACGGTGTAACCGGCCTCAGAGCGCGCCGGATAAACTCTGGGCGACGAAGAGCTCGATACCCGACAGGAGCATCTGCACCGCCATCGTGGTAAGGATCATCCCCATCAGTCGTTCCAGCGCCGCGAGTCCCCTCCTCCCGAGGGCGCGACGGAGCAGATCCGCCGAGGTCAGCACCAGGGCCGAGGCGAACCACGCCACGACGAGGGCGATCATCCACTCCCCCGTCCGGTCCGGGTACTGCGTCGCAAGGAGAATCAGCGTCGCCATCGCAGAGGGACCCGCCACGAGAGGGATCGCCAGGGGCACGATGAGCGGCTCATCGTCACTATCGCCCGCGTCGCTTCCGCCCTCGCCGCCGCGGCGGGGAAAGATCATCCTGATCGCGATAAGAAAGAGCACGATCCCCCCGCCGATACTGAGGGCAGGCTGGGAGATATGCATCCCCCGGAGAATGAACTTCCCGAAGAGCAGGAACGCCGCCAGGATTCCCAGGGCGATCACCATCTCCCGGATGATGATCTTTCGCCGCCGTGCGGGGTCGACGTGTTCGAGAACGCTGAGAAAGACGGGGATGTTCCCCAGGGGATCGAGTACGAGAAAGAGGGTGATCGCCGCGCTGTAGACACTCATACCGTTATTCCTCAGTGACCGTACCGGTCGGGGTGTTCGTCATCGTGCCCCGCGTGCCGGAGCAGGCCGAACCGTTCCTTGAGCCGGAGGACCCGCAACGCTCCGCGTTCGACATCAGAGACGGAAACACGACCATCTGCGATAAGGCGTTCGACCCGGTCGATGACCGCGAGGTAGTCGTACCGATCATGCAGAAGAATGAGGTCGACGTCCAGGGTGAGGGCGCGTTCGAGGACGAGGTCGGTGTCGTAGTTGTCCGCGAGGGCACCCATCGAGAGGCCGTCGGAGACGACAACCCCTTCGAAACCGAGTTCGTCTCTGAGTATCTCCCGGAGGAACACGTCGGAGATCGTCACCGGAAAGTCCGGGTCGATCGCAGGAAAGAGAATGTGGGCGGTCATGATCGCGGGAACCCCCGCTTCGACGGCATCGACGAAGGGCAGGAGGTGGGATGCGGCGAGTTCCGCCCGGGTCATCTCCACCACCGGAAGGCGGCCGTGGCTGTCGACCCGGGTAACGCCGTGACCCGGAAAGTGCTTCACCGTTGGAATTACCCCGGCTGCGGTCATTCCCTCGACGTATCCGACGCCGAGAGTCGCCACGAGATCGGGGTCGTTTCCCCAGGAGCGATCACCGATGATGCTCCGGTCGGGACGGTCGGTGAGGTCCAGGACGGGGGCGTAGTTCATCGAGATCCCCAGGGAGGCGAGGTCCCGGCCGGTGATGTACGCGACGCTGCGGACGTACTCGGGATCTGCGGCTCCGGTGAACGGCCCTTCTCCCGGGCGCTTCGCGGCGGCGGGCGGTCGAACCGCCTGCTCCGCGATCCGCGCCGCCGAGGGAAAGCGCGGGAGATCGAGAAAGCGGTATGCCGCGACGCGCCCCCCTTCCTGGTCCGCCGCGATCAGGAGGCGGCCGCCGGGGACGTTACCGGCGTTCATGCGTTGCAGCTTCGCCGTGAGTTCCACGAGATCGGTACGACTCGTGTAGTTCCAGGGGTAGATGATCATCCCCGCCGGGGCACCCTCTTTCAGCACCGTCGCATACCGTCTCGCTTCTTCACCGGCGGCAAACGACCGCGGCACGTAGATAATGAAGCGCTGTCCGATCTTTTCCCGGAGCGTCATGTGGGCGAGGCGCTCCCGGGGTCCCATCCCGGCGATTGCGGTGAGATCGCGTTCCATCCGGGACGGCGCTTCTCCCGTCTCCCGGACCGTTTCATCGATACCGACGCATCCGCTGAACACGATGAACACGAACAGGGCGAGAACGATGCGACGCCGAAGGGTGGGCGG
>JBKHFT010000020.1:0-30586 GCA_046540055.1 Alkalispirochaeta sp. | reverse complement strand
TCGATCCGGTGTTGGTTGACCCGGCACTTTCCGATTCGTTACCGTCGCCACCGGATACGACCCGTGTCCATGCCAGACCTTTTGCGCCGTAGGTCCTGGCCGTTTCTTCCAGTTCGGAGATCTGTTTCCGGCTGTAGTCGCCGCGGCCGGGCACGACCAGCACCCGGACGGTACCGCCGCCATCGATCGCACCTTCGAAGACACCGAACCCGCTCCCCTCTACGAAGGGGGAGAAATCCTGCAGCTCCAGACCGAACCGGAGATCCGGTTTGTCCGTACCGAAGCGGTTCATCGCGTCGTCGTAGGAGATCCGCTCGAACGTCGCCGGAAGCTCGATCCCCAGGGTGTTCCGGAACGTGTGCCCCAGCATCCCCTCGACGACCTGAAACACCTCTTCCTTGCCGACGAAGCTCATCTCCATGTCGATCTGGGTGTGCTCGAGCTGTCGGTCGCCCCGTGCATCCTCGTCGCGGAAACAGTGGGCGATCTGAAAGTAGCGGTCAAACCCGCTGACCATCAGGATCTGCTTGTACAGCTGCGGGCTCTGGGGCATCGCGTAGAACGATCCCGGATGGAGTCTCGAGGGAATCAGGAAATCCCGAGCTCCCTCGGGGGTGCTTTTGATCATCGTCGGCGTCTCGATCTCGATGAAACCCTCTCCCGTGAGGTATTCCCGAATCCTCTGGGTAACCTGGTGCCGCAGACGGATCTTGTGTTGCATCCCGAAGGTGCGGAGATCGAGGTACCGGTACTTCAGGCGGATATCGTCCCGCGCGTCGGATCGTTCATCGATCATGAAGGGGAGGGGCTCACACCGGGAGAGCACCTCGATCCGCCGAGCCTGCACTTCGATCGCGCCGGTGGACATCTCGTCGTTGACCATCCCCTCCGGGCGGCGTCGCACCTCACCTTCCACGGCGATACAGAACTCCATCCGGAGGCTGTCGGCGATCGACTTGAGCGTTTCGTCGGCGTCCTCGTCGACGACGACCTGGGTGATGCCGTAACGGTCCCGAAGGTTGATGAAGTGAACACCGCCGTGATCGCGGTTCCGGTGTACCCAGCCGTTGAGCACCACCGATGTGCCTGCGTGCTCACCACGGAGGTCGCCACAGGTATGGGTGCGTTTCATCTGTTCCATGCAGCGACTGTACTACGGGAGCGTCTCCGGTTTCCACCGGTGCACCCCTGTCCGACGGATCCGACGGGTCCGTCGGTTACCGTTTCGGAACGGTGTCGCTGTCGGCGATCGTTGCACCGGCCCGTTTCATCTCGTCGATCGCCCGTTCCCGGTCTCCCTCTTCGAGGTTTACCGCCCGGGTCGCGTCGGCGATCAACGTCGTCGTAAAACCGAGGCGCAGCGCATCGAGAACGGTGAATTTCACGCAGTAGTCGGTGGCGAGACCGCACACCGCAACGTCGTCGACGCCGCGTTCCCGGAGCCACGATTCGAGCCCGGTGGCCCGAGCGTGGTCGTTGTCGTAGAACGCGGAATAGCTGTCAACGTTCCGGTCGTCCCCCTTGCGTACCACGTGGTCGAACCGGTGTACCTCGAGACCCGAGGCGAAGGACGCCCCGGAGCAGTGCTGGACACAGTGGTCCGGCCAGAGGATCTGCGGGGTCCCCTCGAGATCGATCACGTCCCCCGGCTGGTGGCCGGTATGCTGGGTTGCGAAACTGCTGTGATCCGCGGGGTGCCAGTCCTGACTGGCGACGACGACGGGAAAGCGCTCCATCAACCGGTTGACCACCGGTACGATCTCGTCACCCTCGGGCACCGCCAGGGAGCCGTGGGGGAGGAAATCGTTTTGAATATCTACAACGATTAATGCCTGCATAGGACAAATATACACAATTACCGGCGGGTATCGTCTAACGACGACCACCCAATCGGAGCGCTCAGGAACGGTCGGGAGGGAGCTCGCCCGTCTTGTACGGCACCGCCGCATCGAGGAGAGCGATCTGCTCCTCCTCCATCGTGTTGATACGGTCGATATTGGCCTCGAAGATCGCCTGTAACGACGGATCGAAAAAGCGGTGGACACTCCAGTTCGGAACCGACCGGAACCCCCGGCGTACTTTGTGGGGAGAGCCCATACCGGGATCGAACGTCGCGATACCGCGGGAGATCGCCCACTCGATCGGCGCGTAGTAGCACGCGTTGAAATGGAGGTCTCTGATATCCTCCCGGGTACCCCAATAGCGCCCGAGGAGGCGGTCACCCCGAAGGAGGAGCATCGAAAGCGCCGTGGGATCATCCGGGGGATCGTCCTGCCCGTAGGCGGCGACGAAGCGGACGTGACGCCGGACCGCCCGGGGCATCTCCGTAAAGAATCGCGCCGACAGAAAGCGTGCCGCATAGGGCCCGAACTGCGCATTGGTGCGGAGATAGTACTCCGCCATGCGAGCGTACACCCCCTCCGGCGCGTCCACACCGTCAATCACCGCGAGATCGATCCCCTCCTCTTCGAGAGACCGTCGCTCCCGTTTGATATTTCGCCGCTGGTTCTTCCGGAACCGTGCGAGGTAGTCGTCGAAGGTCCGGAACCCCTCGTTTCGCCACTCGAACCCGTGGTGCTTCCACGCCCCCATCCCGAGGTCGCGGAATCGGTCGACCCACTCGGGGAGCACAAAGTTGAACTGCAGGACCGGGATCTCCTCCCGGCGGCAGAGATCGACGATCCCTTCGAAGAGGATCGGTATCAGTTCCTCCTCGCGGTCGGGTCGGACAAGGAAGGCGAACGCCGGGGTCGGGCTTGCGGGACTCATCCCCACGAGCTTCGGGTAATACCCCGTTCCGAGCCGGTCGGCGACCTCGGCAAAGGCGAAATCGAAGACGAACTCTCCCCAACTGGTATCCCGGATGTAGAGGGGGACCGCCGCCAGGAGCTCGCCGGCGTCGGTTATCGTCAGATGCGAGGGGGTCCACCCCGTGGCGGGGGTGACGCTCCCGCTGGATTCGAGGTGCGCCAGCCATTCCCACGAAAGGAGGGGTGTCGGTGTCGCGTCGGCGAGGGCGTTCCACTGGGTAGGATCGATCGATGTGATCTCCCGGTGCCGGCGGATTTCCATCGCTCTAACGTACTAACGCCGGGTCCGGGGTGCCAACGTGCGGTTCGCGGTACGGACCGTCAGCCCGGTGGCCACCCGAGTTTTCGCCCCCCGATGATGTGGGCGTGGATGTACGGCACTGTCTGGAGTGCGTCGCGGCCGGTGTTGAATACGACCCGGTACCCCGACTCCTCGAGGCCCAGCGATCGTGCTGCCAGGGCGATCCCCTGCATCAGGCGCCCGAGGATCTCCGGCTCCTCTTCGGGAGAATCGGCGATGCTGGTCATCCGTCGGCGGGGTATCACGAGGATGTGTACCGGCGCCTGGGGGCTGATGTCGCGGAACGCCACGACGTGATCGTCCTCGTACACGATGTCCGCTTCGGTATCACCCGAGATGATCCGGTCAAAAATCGTCTCTTCCATGGTCCGTATCGTACCGCGAAGAACGGTGCTGCTCAATCACCCGATGCGGGTCTGCGGGGTTTCACCGTTGAGGGTCGACAGACGGTGCACCCGAGTACGTGCACGTGTTTCCGGTCTCCCTTCTCGAACATCCGGGCCACGACAAATCCGTCGGCAGGGATCTCGGCGGTACAGACGGGACACCGCCGCGGGTTTTCCGCACGGGGGGGGAAGCAGTAGGGACAGCCGAACATGTGTACAAGGGAATCCTGCGGGCGATTGCGGACATTCTTCTCGTTCCCCGGAGGAGCACCGGAGTAGACGACGGTGTGGACCCGCTCTCCCGGCTGGAGCATCGTGCCGCAGAGGGGGCACGGTTTCAACAGATGGAGGCGGGTACGACTTCGCCCGGCCATGTGGTTCGCCAGGGCGGAATAGTCCCTGCGTTTCAGGTGTAACATGCTGAACAATAGTGCCGCGATAATAATCACCAGCGCGGCAAGGAGAAATCCCTGAATGACGCACCCCCTCCCGACAGGATACACTGAACCGATGGGACGGCTCTATATCGTCGCGACACCGATCGGGAATCTCGGGGACATGACCTACCGCGCCGTCGAGGTGCTTCGAGGGTGCCGGCAGATCGCCTGCGAGGATACACGACAGAGTCGCAAACTGGTCCAGCACTACGGGATTTCGGTGCCGCTCATCCCGTGTCACGGCCACAACGAAGAGCGGTGCATCCCGCGGATCCTCGAATATCTCGAGGAAGATGCCGATATTGCATATATCAGCGACGCGGGAACACCGGGGGTCAGTGATCCCGGGAGCAGACTCGTCCGGGCGGTTCGGGAGGCGGGACACACGGTGTCGCCGATTCCCGGGGCCAGCGCCGTTGGCGCTCTGGTGTCGGTAAGCGGCGTTGCCGGACGAGGGTGGTGGTTTGAGGGATTTCTTCCTCCAAAAGGGACGAAACGCCTGAACCGCCTGGAAGAGCTTGCCCGACAGGGAGATCCCTTCATCGTGTACGAGTCACCTCACCGGATCGGCAAATTTTTCGACGAACTCGCCGTCGTCGCGCCGGGGTATTCGGTGGTGATCGGCCGGGAGATGACCAAAATTTACGAGCAGATCGTGTCGTGTACCGTCGAAGAGGCGGGTGAAATGGTGCAATCCGGACAAATTCCCGGGAAAGGCGAGTTCGCCATCCTTGTATGGACCGGGAAAAAGCGTTAACATTAAAGATGGAACCGCCGATAATGGGAATGATGAAAGGAAGGATCAATCGATGACGATTGAACGGTTAGGGCCTGTTGATCCGATACAGCAGTACAACAAGTCCGACAAGGTCAATAAACCGCAGAAATCTCACTCATCCGACTCGATCAGTGTATCCGAGGAGGCAAAGCTTCGCTCCGAAATGATGCAGGCGGTTGATCAGGTACGGAACATGCCCGATATCCGGCAGGATCGGGTCGACGAAATACGGGCAAAACTGGAAGATCCTTCATACATCGATGAACGCGTTATCGGAGCGGTCGCCGACGAGATCATGGCGGTTTTCGGCCTCGAGTAGTCCATATTTGTTGTAGAATCTACGGCAGTGCTATACTAAGAGCACTGCCTTTTTTTTAGGAAATTTTTTTGTAGGAACGCATGGTATGCAGAACTTTATCCTTCGGATGCCCTCGATACTCGCCTTTGGTCAGGACGTCCTTCCCAGACTGGGCCCGGCGGCAACGGTATTCGGGAAGCGCGCCCTCGTCATATCCGAGAGCGTCCTCCACGAGGGGCACCACGTGGATCGCGTCGTGGAGATCCTCAAGCGCGCCGGGATGGACACGATGGTCTACGACGAACTGATGCCGGGGACCCCCGCCGGGGCGATCGACGAGCTTGCCTCTCTCGCCCGGGCGAGCCGTACCTCGGTCGTAGTCGGCCTTGGTGGTATGCGGGTGCTCTCCGTCGCCCGTGCGGCTGCCAACCTTGCGGCGGAACAGCTCACGATCGGCAATCTCTTCGACGGAAAGGTGCCGGAACGCTCCCTTCCGTACATAGAAGTACCCTCGTCGTATCGGAACCACCTGATGATGCGGAACGAAGCGGTCGTGAAGGACGGCACCGCCGGGCGAACGCGGATCATTACTCTCGCTCCCGATACGGTGAAAGCGGTCATTGTGGACACAACGTTTTCCCAGACCCTTTCGAGCAAGTACGCCCTCGCGGCGATTCTTGATACGTTGCTTGCCGCGATCGAAGGATTCTTTTCCACCGCGGGAACGCTCTATTCCGACACCCTGTTGGAGCGGGCGATCTCGGAGTTGCACGCGGCGGCGCTGATGGGGGTGCGGAATCCTTCGGATGTGCGATTCCGGTACCGCGCCGCAGAAGCGGGACTTCTCACGGCGATGGGCCTCGGTATCGCCGGACAGGGGCTGGGTGGAATCCTTTCGTACGTTCTGAATGCACGCTTCTCGTTACCCAAGTCCTGGGTCGCGACGATCCTCCTGCCCCACGTCGTCGATCTCCTCATCCCCCGCAATCCCGAAAAAGCCGCACAGGTGGCGGCGGCTCTCGGTGAACCGGTAGAACGGATCCGAGCGGCAGAAGACGCTCCCCGGGCGGCCCGCGGGGTGCGGAAGCTTCTGAGCCAACTGGATCTTCCGATCCGGCTCCGTGATCTCGACGTGACCCACGAGGAACTCAGCGGGTCCGCCGAGGAGGCTCTCGAGTACCAGGGCCTTGCGGCGGTACCCGGTGGTGCCTCCGCCGAGGATCTCCAGCAGCTGGTCTCGGCGGCGTATTGACGGCGAAACCCGACGGGGGGAACGTCGTCCCTTCACCGCGACCGGCGATCTCCCGGATTACCCGATTCTCACCTCGCACATTGTACCGCCTCGTCCGGGATACTCTGGAGTTCGGCGGAATCGCGAATCCTCCCGGCGATCTCCGTTCGGCCTCCCGCCCCTCGGGCGATTCCCGGGACGCAGATATCCGGCGCTTCTTCCGGGACGCCTACCGGGTTCGCTTTCTCCGGGAGCTGCGCGATACCCTCGAGCGTCGCGGCGCCTCGGCGTGTCGACAGGCGGTGGAGCAGGTGATCGAGATCGGAAGCGCCACCGATCCACCGGAGGTGCAGGAGGCACGACGCCGCGCGGCGGCGCTTCTCGAGTGCCTCGCCCGTCTCGCCGGGGAGAGCACCGACGAATCGGCGGTACCACCGCCGGTGGACCTCGATCCGACCGGAGCCGAACAGCGGTCCCCGCCGTCGACGACCGGCGCGGGGTGGGACCCGGTGGTGCTGCCGGTGGTGATCTACCTTCCCCATGTGCGGTCCCCGTACAACCTCGGGGGGATCATCCGCACCGCCGCCGCCTACGGTGTTGCCGGCGTGGTGTGCGGTCCCGATTCGCCCTCCTTTGATCATCCCCGGGCACGCCGCGCTGCGATGGGTGCCTTCGATTCCCTCCCCGTTGTGCAGGGAGGGTGGAACCGGGTGGTCGAGATGGCGCGAACGCGGCTGCCCCGCCCGTCGGAGGAACTCCCCGTATTCGCCGTTGAGACCGGAGGTACACCGATCGCCGCGGCGAGGATACCCGAGAGTTCGATCCTGATCTTCGGTCACGAAGAGTTTGGTGTCCCCCGGGAGGAACTCGAACGGGGGCAAAGCAGTGGAGGCGTCGTGACGATCCCCCACGGCGGAACCAAAGGTTCCCTCAACGTGGGGGTTTCGGTGGGTATCGTCCTTGCCTGGATCGATCAGGGATTGAGGTCGATCCGGTAATCGACCTCGGCGAGCTGTCGCAGCGTCTCCGAGACGCCGCAGTACTTGCTTTCCGAGAGGTGGACCGCTTTCTCGATCTTGGCCTTATCCAGAGCGTCCCCCCAGAACTTGTAGACCAGGGTGACCTTGTTGTAGACCTTCGGGTGAGAATCGGTGGTCGTTCCGTTGACTTCTATCTCGAAGCGATCGAAGGGCATCTGCATCTTTCCCAGGATCGAGACGACGTCCATTCCGGTGCAGCCCGCGAGGGAGCTCAGGAGAAGAGATTTCGGCCGCGGGCCCTGGTCTTTTCCACCTACCGATTCGTCGGCGTCGACGATAAACTTGTGCCCCTGCAACTCGATTTCAAACGACATATCGCCGCGCCAGACGGCGGTTGTATCAGCCATGCTACCTCCGAAGTGCCTTTTCGATTTTTGGTACGTCAAATCCTACGATGATTTTCCCGTGGACGTCGAGAACGGGGACACCCATCTGCCCCGATTTCTTGACCATCTCGTCCGCCCGACGCTTGTCCTTCGCAATATTGTACTCTTTGAACGTGATCCGGTGTTCCTTGAGGTATTTTTTGACTTTGGTGCAGAAACTGCATGATGGTGTCGTGTAGACCGTCACTGCCATCGGTGTCTCCTTGAGTAGTTCTTATATATGGAAAATACTATAGAAGGAGGTCCGAGTCAATACCGTTGCGCCGGTTACCGCCGGAGTTCCGGCCCCTGCGGGAGCTACCGTTGCCGCTCGAGGCGTGAAAACTCGCGGTCGTACTGCTCGCTCAGCTTCTGGTGGATCCCCTTGAGCTGGGTCAGGTCCTTGACGCGAACAAGCCGCAGTACCCGGGAGTCGATATGGGTGAAATCGTGGCCGTCGATCTTCGCGAGCTCGTTGGCGAGATATACCACGGATACGATATCCCGGAACTGGCTGTTCACCTTCAACGGAGTATGGTGGTGGCGGATCGTCTCGATCAGGACGTCCGGGAAGTTCCATTGCGACGCCAGGCGCGCACCGCCCTCGGCGTGGTCGATCCCGTCATTCATCTCTTCGAAGACCGACGAGGGGATTCCTTTCTCCCGGGAAAAGCGCTGGATCTTCGCCACCGTATCGGGGTGAAGACTCGAAAAGACGATTTTCCCCATGTCGTGGAGAATACCGCCGACGTAGACGTCATCGAGGATATCCTTGCGTTTGTACACGTGCCGGGCGATCCCGTAGGCGAAAAAGGCGGTGCGCTGACTGTGCTCCCAGAGGGAACGGGTGGTCTCGTTGTTCTCGCCGTCACCGAGGATGCGCTGGGTACCGTAGCTGAACAGCATCTGCCGCAGCCCCCGAAGGCCGATCACCTTCACCGCTTCCACCACGTTGTCCATCCGTCGGGGAAGCATATACCGGGCACTGTTGACGGTGCGCAGCAGGTCCGCCGTAAGGGAGGGGTCCTGTCCGAGGGTCTTCGCGATCGCCGTCATCTCCGCGTCGGGGTCTTCAAGCATCTTCCGAAGGGTGAGGATATTCTCGGGAAACTGCGGGAGGGACTCGATGTGTCGCGCCAGCTCGTCGGAGATCTTCGAGAGATTCTCGACCTTTGCCTGGTCCATCGGGATCGAAAGGCGGGCGACCGTCTCGTCTCCTTCGACGTCGATATCGAACGCTTCTTCGTCGAGACCGAGCTTTTTCAGCATCAGCACGAGGATGACGATCCCGAGGCCGGCCCCCTCGCTGTCGTCGAGAACGGTGGTCATCGCCTCTTCCATCGTTCGAAACGCGCGAGAGCGGGCGATCCGGTCATAGATACGGATCTGCTCCTTCCGGGTGATCTGCGTGTTGTTGGCTACCTTGATCAGGAGGTCTCGACCCTGTACGTGAAAGACGACCCGAACGTAGAGGTCCGCCTCTTCCTGCTTCTTGAGCCAGTATTCGATGTTGTCCAGCGTTTCCTGCTTGAACGTCATCATACCGGTCTTGTAGTCACCGTCGTTCTCGAGCTTGAGTCCCTTTTCCTCGAAGTACACCCGCTTGGTGTTCGCCTTCTTTCCGTTGACCGTCAGTTCCCGGAGACAATAGGCGATCGAGTCCTTCAGCGCCTCCCGCTCCAGTTCCTGGAGAAACACCCCGAGGACCTCTTCGATCTGCGCTTCCGTGTGGGGCGGGAGAGTATACGACTTTATGACGAACGGTTTTTGTGCCCGGGCCGCATCACGCGCCCGGTCGAGAACGGCCTGTGCCTGGTCTTGACCCATGTCAAACAGTATAGCCACCGAGTTCCCGTTCCTGCAAGTTCCCGTTTCCGACTGTTCCCGCGCCTGGGGCTCGCGTCTGCCGGTTCGCGCCTCAGGAGAAATCCTTGACCTGTCCCGCCATCTGTCGCAGCCGGCGCTCGACGATGCCGTTTACCGTATGCTTCGGGAAGTGCCCGTCGTTCTGGCGCACTCCGGCGGGTACGCCGGTGAGGATCTCGATGCCGTCGTCGACGGAATCGATCGCGTAGATCGAGAACCGTTCGCTCTGGATCGCCTCCTGGACCTCCCGGCTCAGAATGAGATTCTGGATGTTCGTCCGGGGGATGATCACCCCCTGCGAGCCGGTGAGGCCCATCAATTTACACGTCGCGTAGAACCCTTCGATCTTCTCGCTGATCCCGCCTACGGGCTGGATCTGTCCGAACTGGTTCACGCTTCCGGTAACCGCCAGATCCTGCCGCAGCGGCAGGTTGCCGATCGCCGAGAGGAGTACGTAGATCTCCGTGGATGATGCGGAGTCACCGTCGATCTCGACGTAACTCTGCTCGAATCCGATGCTGGCGTTGATGGAGAGGGGAAAATCGACGGCGTACGTCGCCTGGAGAAACCCCTGGATGATATAGACGCCCTTGTCATGGAGCTCGCCGGAGAGTCCGCTTTCCCGCTCGATGTTGATGATACCGTCGCTTCCCGGGGCGACCCTGGCGGTGATCAGCATCGGACGACCGAACGCGTAGTACCCGCGATCGAGCACGGAAAGTCCGTTGATCGCCCCGATCCGTTCGCCGTCCACCTGGAGGATCATCTCCCCCGAGGAGATCTGCTCGTCGTACTTTTCTTCAGGAAGGTTGTGGAGATAGCGCCGCATCTCCCGCGCCTGCTCAACAGCGGCGCGATCGATCCGCTCTTTCCCCGCCTGCTTCGCCCAGTGGTTCGATTCCCGCAGGAGGTCGGCGACGAGAGAGAAGCGAGTGCTCAGTTTATCCCGGAACTCGCTGAGATGGACGCCGTACTCGATCACCGCGGCGCTCCCGTCGGCGCTGCACGGGAGGAGGTGTTCCTCCTCGCAGATCATCCGGATGAAGTCCACGTAAGCGCGACGCGTCTCGGCGGTGTGTTCCATCACCGAATCGAACTCGCTGAGTACCTTGAAGAGCTTCCCGAACTCCTCGTCCTGGTAGAACAGGAGGTCGTAGATGTGCTCGCTCCCCATCAGGATCACCTTCACGTTGATCGAGATCGGGTCCGGCTTCAGACTCTGCCCCTGCGGGCCGTACGGCGTCGGCGGGGTGCGGATCTCGGTGACCTCGTCCTGGAGCGCCCGTTTGAGGCCGTGCCACAGCTCCTCCTGGGTCAGAACATCCTCCGCCCGGAGCACGAGGTATCCTCCGGACGCCGAGAGGAGACTGCCGCTGCGGAGGGAGAGAAACCCGAAGCGACCCTCCAGTTCGGGGTTCATCTCCTGGGCGCCGAAGAGCTTGTGGTAGTCCGGGTGGCTTTCGAAGATCACCGGAGTGCGGGAGGTCCGGGAGTGGTCGATGATGATGTTGACCTCGTACCGGAGGAACTCCTGCTCGTACTCCTGGCTCTTCGTGGCATCTTCCGGGAGGAAGAGAGGGAGATTGTCCAGAATATCCTGCTCGAGGAGGCGAAGGTACTCGTGGATCTCGGCACCGACGAAGCTCTCTTCGATCGCGGCGATCGCCTCCCTGACGTGAGGTGTCGCCGCTTCCCGCTGGAGCTCCCTGAGACGGCCTTCCGCACGAAACCGGTCCCGACGAAGGGACACGAAGATCCCGTTCATCTGGTCCATCAGCTGGTAGTACCGCGTTCTGATATCGTTCCAGTCCCCTTCGCTCACCGTTCCCGCCTGCACGAGGGCGGGGATCTCGTCGATCGGTTGCACCTCCCCGTTAATCACCGGTGAGAGGTCGCTTCGCTGGTCCTCTTCGTCCTTGACCTGGACGATCGCAAACCCGTCGGCGTTCACCTTCGATTCGAAATCGGAGAGCGCCGAGGTCTCCTGGTTCTCCGTCTCGAGCATGATCCGGTCCCGCTGCTCCCGGTACCACGCCTGTTCGAGTACCCCCGGAAGATTGTCCCGGAGGTCGGTGATCGCCTGCTGGATACGGCGGCGGAATCGTCCTGCGTCGCCAGGAGAAAAATAGAGGACCCGCGGGCGGTCGGGTTGAGGAAAGTTATTGACGAACACGATATCCCGGAGTCGCTCCGGTACGAAGGGCTGTTCCTTGAGGATCCGCATCACCGTACTGCGCTTTCCCGTTCCGGAGAAGCCCGCGGCGAACACATTGTACCCTTTCGCCGGGATCGCGAGGGCGAGGTGCATCGCTTGCACTGCTCGTGGTTGTCCGATGATCTGTCCCGGCCGGTATGTATCTTCCGGAACCTCTTCCGGAGAGATCGAAAAAAGCGCCACCGTCGGATCGAGACGGAAGCGGGAGATCGACTGCATAGAGGCGAAGTATATCGGGGTCGTCGGGACCCGGCAAGAACGCACAATTATGTTGCATTTGTTCACAGGCGAAAATACAATGTGAATACCGGTCATGAAAACGGAAGACAGGATCTACCAGGAAGCGCTCAAAGTCGCCACGATGTACTACTACCAGGGGATGACCACCGAGGCGATCGCAAAAGAGATGAAGTTCTCCCGCCCCAAGGTGAGTCGCCTCCTCAGCCACGCCCGCTCAACCGGTATGGTGGAGATCCGTATCGTGAACGTCCAGAAGCTGCTCTCCCCCCTGGAGACGCAGATTCGTGAGCGCTTCGGATTGCAGGCGGTGCACATCGTTCCTGCCCCGGAACTGCTGGGAGAGGTGATCTGGCTCGAACGGGTCGCGCGGTACGCCGCAAACTACCTCAACACGATCCTCACCGATGGACAGACCGTCGCCGTCGCCTGGGGCACGACGATCAGCGAGATAACCGCTCATCTCATTCCCCGGCAGATAACCGACATGACCATCGTCCAGCTCAACGGTTCCGGGAACACCTACACCCCGGATAACCGATACGCCGCGAACATCCTCGACCACTTCGCCCGGAACTTCGAGGCGAACGCGGTTCTTTTTCCGGTCCCGACCTTTTTCGATTACCGGGAGACGAAAGAGGCGATGTGGCGGGAACGGAGTATCCGTCGGATCATCGACGTCCAGAACAGCGCCGATGTACTGCTCTACAGTATCGGAGCCGTCGACGCCGGAGTGCCGAGCCACGTCTATTCCCACGGGTATCTTGATCCCGATGACATCGCCGAGCTCGAACGGGAAGGGATCGTCGGAGACCTGGCAACGGTGTTTTTCCGTGGCGATGGTACCTGGGAGGATATCGCCCTCAACCAGCGCGCAAGCGGCCCGCCCCTCTCCCTGTATACGTCGGGTAAGCGGGCGATCTGTGTGGTCAGCGGACGAAGCAAGATTCCCGGCCTTCTTGCGGCGCTGCGAGCGCGGTTGATGACGGAGCTGATCGTCGATGAACCGACGGCGCGGCAACTGTGTCGCGACGGGGGATGCGCCGACCCCGGGGAGAGACGCCCATGAGCGAGATGACCCTTCATGCCTTCGATGAGTATATCCGGTCGATTCTTGCCCTCGATGAGTTCGCGAAGATCGATTCCTCAAGAAACGGATTGCAGGTGGAGCGCCGGAACCGGACGATTCGTCGCGTTGCCGTTGCCGTTGACGCCGCCCAGGCGGTGTTCGAGGCCGCTGCGGCGTGGAACGCCGACCTCCTCTTCGTCCACCACGGCCTCTTCTGGGGGCGGGAAGAGGTCCTCACCGGGGCGCATTACCGGCGTATTTCGTACCTCTTTGAACACGATATCGCGCTCTACGCGGTGCACCTGCCCCTCGACGCTCACCTCTCCCTCGGGAACAACGCCGGCATGGCCGAAGCGTTGGGTCTCCGTGACGTGGAACCATTCGGACTCCTCCGGGGGACCCCGATCGGTGTCGCCGGGCACCTGTCGGAGGCGATCACGATCGACGAAGCGGTACGACGCCTCTTCGGGGAGGAGCACCAGACCCTTGCGATCCTGCCCTTCGGCCCCGATCTGATCCGGACGGCGGGGCTGATCTCCGGGGGAGCTCCCCTCGAGGTTGATCAGGCGATCGAGCAGGGCCTCGACCTCTACGTCAGCGGCGACGCCAACCACATCGCCTACCACCGTTGTCGAGAAGCGGGGATCCATGCTATTTTCGGCGGACACTATGCGACGGAAGTCTGGGGAGTACAACGCGTTGCCGCACAACTTGCCGCTGATACCGGTCTGGAGACAACCTTTCTCGATCTGCCCACCGGTATGTAGAAGGGCCGGCGGACGATGACGGAACATACCGACGATGACGAGCCCCGGGGAATGATGCGTTCCTACGGTACCCTTCTCGGCGCCCCGGAGCCGAAAGACCTCCTCAAACCGCTGATCCTGACGTTGATCCTGGTGGTTCTCGATCAGATCACCAAGGGGATCATCGTCCGGAACGTCCCTCTCTACTACGAAAGCGGATACATGATCGAAGTGCTCGGGGACTTCTTCCGCATCATCCACGCGCGAAACCTCGGGATCGCCTTCAGCATCGGAGACGGACTTCCCTTCTGGATCCGGAAACTGCTCTTTGTACTTCTCCCGATCGCGGTGATTCTCGTCCTGTTTTTCGCGTTCTACAGCAGCCGGGATATTTCGCAACGGCAGCGATGGTTCGTCGCGGCGATACTCGGGGGCGGTGTGGGGAATATCATCGATCGCATCTTTCGGCCTCTGGGAGTCGTCGATTTTCTCGACGTGAAGTTCTACGGCCTCTTCGGACTCGAGCGGTGGCCGACGTTCAACGTCGCCGACGCCTCGGTGGTCGTCGGCGGGATACTTCTTATGGTGTCGATGCTGTTTGAATCGAGGCTTCCCCGGCAACGGGAGGAAATGGAACGATGAACAAACGGATCAACACGGTGCTCTTTATCATCGGCGCGACGATTTTCAACATCATCGCGATGGTGGTGATCTTTTTTGTTCTGATGGTGGTCTTTGCCCGCTTTATCGCCCCGTCACTTCCGCCCGGAGCGAACCAGATCATTCTGCTTGTGCTCTTCGTCGCTTCCGTAGCGGCGACGTACCTGATCTACCACCGACTGATGCGGTGGCTCGTAGTGAAATACGACCTCGAGGCGTATATGTCGCCTCTCTTCGGCAAGAAGAAGTAGCGGGCGGCAACGAGCGGCCGCCTGTCGGGCGCGACTCGTTCGCCCTGCGGACGCGGCGGCCCCACGAGTGAACAGGTCCGGCCCGGGGCTCTCAGGGGACACAGCCGTGCCGGGCGTGTCAACCCGGCGCGCCGGACTCGCTCAATACCCGTCGGACATCGCCCGGTTCTGGTCCTTCTTGTACAGCTCGGAATACACGAACCCGCGGTTTTTCAGCTTGTCCTTCAGCTCCTGCGGGAACGGCATGTACCGCCAGAAGATCGCCCGGACGTCACGCTCGAGCTTCTGGGTTCCCTCGCTCTCCTTCGTGATCCAGAGGATGTAGTCCTGGATGAACTGATCCTTTACATCACCTTTCAGCTTCTGTTCGGTGAACCACTGGTAGTACCACCCGGTGAGTCCCTCTTCCATCCAGTAGTGCGCCGCCTTCTCTTTGGCAACCTGCCAGCGAAGGTCCCCGAGTGCGGCGATCACCGCGCTCTTCAGGTCCTTGGGATACATCGGAACCGCGAGGCGACCCCGGCTGGTGGCGCGGTTGTACCGCTCGAAGGGCTCCCAGCACACCCCCAGGTCGCCGTAGCAGGGGACCAGGATGATGTTGGGGACGATCCGCGTCGTTTTCTGCTTGAAGGTCCGCTGAAAGATGCTCGGATCGAGGTACTCCACGTCGGCGAGGATGTTGTGCACGTTCTCCCGGGTCGCCACCCCGATGAGGCCCCCCTTGAAGTACTGCTTGTACAGCAGGGGAAAATGGTTTCCCTGGCGGCCGACGCAGAGCTTGGCCATCTGCCGGATCGTCCCCATCTCTTCCACCGACGCTTTCGCGTCGACCTGGGACATATCCTCCCCGCTTTCGGCGGCCTGGTTTTCCAGCTCTGAAAGGGTATCCTGGTACTTCTCGAGCTCGTTGTAGGCGCGTCCCATCTCCCGCCCCTGGTTGCTCAGCGTCCGGAGTTCGCTCGAGATCTCCGAGAAGAGGGCGCGTTGACTTTCGGTGTAGGGACCGCGCTGCCCGTTCGATTCGGGGCGCGTCTCCCGGTCGAGGAGCTGCTTGACGATCTCCGCGAGGCGACTCTCGTGCCCCTCCATCTCGACGTTCCGCGTCCGGATCAGCTCGAGCTGCGCTTCCACCTTGCCCCGGGCGCTCTCGAGCTGCCGGTTCAGCTTCGACGCACCGCCGCCGGAGGCCGCCTTCGTCTCGTCCGTGGCGGATACGTTCACGTCGCCCCGGGCAACCCGGGCGAGCCATTCGTCCACATAGTGGATCGGCTCGTTCCGCTCGTTGCCGTCGATGATCTGGGCGATCATCAGGCGCTGCTCCTTGTCGAGCATCGTCGGGAGAAGGACACCGAAGCGGAGAACCAGCTTCTTCGGGTCCGGGAGCTTCCCGTAGGCGTGCTGGGCGATCTGTTTGGCGACGTCCCAGTAGACGGGAATCAGCCGGCTGCGGTAGTTGGAGCGATCCTCCGGGTTGTCTGCTTTCAGAAACTGGGCGAGGGTGGCGTGGAGGCGCTTGGCGATATCGCCGAGGCCGCCGAGAGCGTCCTGGTAGTACGACGCGTTCCGGAAGTAGTGTTTCGGTTCCTCCTTGATCACCTCAAGACGCTGGAACCGCTCGTCGTCATCCCCCGTTCGCCCCTCGTCGCCGAAGGAGAGATCCTCGGCACCGGGTTCGCCGAAGAGATCCTCGAAGTCCGGGGCGTCGTCGCCTGCGTCCTGACTCGAGACGAACAGATTATCACTGGTATCGAAGGATGATGACATACCCGCACTATACCACGACGTGAAACGGATGGTCAGCGGTATCTGTCTGCTCCGGAAAAAAAAGACCGCCGATCCGGCGGTCTCTTTCGTGGAGGTGACGGGATTCGAACCCGTGACCCCTTGAATGCCATTCAAGTACTCTAGCCAACTGAGCTACACCCCCGCATACACGCCGCCCGTTGACGACGCACCATACGTTACCGCGCATTCTTCCTGCAAATCGGGGATGTGTCAAGCCGGCAATTCGCAAAGCTCCGGTGAATACCAATCCCTGCCTCGCGCCGCCCCGGTGCCGCGCGCTGTTCGAAAGGGTTTCTTCGCACCTTGGCTACTTCCCGGTGACGGCAATCGTGGGTCCGCGCCAATGCGGGAAGACAACCCTCGCGAAACGTCTGCTCCATGAGCAGCAGGTGGAACGCCCCTCGGATCGGACCCCGTGAGCCGGGTGGGGCGCCGGGGACCGGTACAACTCCGCAGAACGAAGTTCGAACATTTTTCCATTATTCCCACGATTCGCCGGCACGGACGGCAGAAGTGTTGTAGGATAACGGTAGCAGCGAAGGCTGCGTCCTTCCAAAAAGTACTCCTATAAAGTCTACGTGCAAAAAGTTCTCAATGTACGTGCGTTAGGAGTGTAGTCTGTGTTCTCGAAGCGTCTCGCGATCGTTGTTGCGATAATTCTCGTTCTCGGCGGTATCGTCGGTGCCGACGGGCGTTCAACCGGCCGGGCAACGCTGGAGCTGCGGGGGTTTGTTCATTCTCACACCGATATCGCCGTCGACGCGCCCGGGGATGTGGTTTCGCGCGATGATCACGATGCGGGGTATCGGGTGGTTGCGACGGTTCGAGCTGCCACCAACGCCGTCGGCGGTGTGTCCCTGAGTCTGCGGTGCGGGTCCGCCGGGACGGTGCGGGTCAATGATGAGCAGCGGTCGTTTGTTGACGGTCGGGTAGGCCTTGGCGCGATTCGGAATTGCGCGGGCCGGGATCGTGCGTCGATGGAGATCGCGGTTGATTCGATGGTTGACCTGGAAGAGGTGATCGTGTTGGAGGTTGCCGCAAACTGAAGGGTAGTATCCAGAACATTGTTGATAGAAGCGGGATAATTCGCGGTGGGATCGGTGCCTGCGAAACGGAACCCTTTCGTCGTCGGTATCCTGCGTTGCTCCAAGTACTTGGACCGGTTTTTCAACAGTCTTCTATATACTTCACGTTCCGACGATGCGACCGGCGTACTCCGTCGGATTGTGCCTGAAGTACTGCTCCCGGTACGCCCGGGGGCTCATGTCTGCGTAGCGACTGAAACTGCGGGAAAAGTGAAACGGATTCGAGTACCCCAGCTCCCAGGATATCTCTTTCACCGAACGGGTGGTGTTGAGCAGGAGGGACGCTGCCACGTCCATCCGGAGACGGCGGTAGTACTGCAGTGGAGAGACGCCGAAGTGCTCGGTGAAGAGTCGCGTCAGGTGCGCCTGGGTGATGCCGAGACGCCGGGATACCTCCGCGACGGTGACCCGGGAGCGGATGTTGTGTTCGAAGATCCCGATCGCCCGGGCGATGTGGATATTGAAGTCGTCGTTCCCGCCGGCAGAGCCGGAGAGCTCCGCGTCCGCCGCCAGATCCCACAGGAGGGATTGCAGCATGTGCACCGCGGCGTGGCGGCGGGCAGGACGGGTATGGGTGTAGCGGTTTTTCAGGTCCTCGAAGAGGACGCGGTACCGGGCACCGACCGGTCGCGGAAAGGATGCGATGTACGACGCGTCGTCGAGGACCGACGAGAGAGGGTTGGCAGGTTCGACGGTGAAGAGGACCGCGTAGTACGAGACGGGGCGGCGAATGGTACCGGGCCTGATCGCGTGGTGTTCGAGAGGCGGCGAAAAGTGCAGTGTTCCCGGTGAGATCACGTACCGCTCCCGCCCCTTCTCGAAACGCCCCTCACCGTTGAGAAAGTAATGAAGCTCGTACTCTCCGGAATCGTGGTGGTGCCGCCGGGAGTGCCACTCCACCAGCTTCGGAGTCTTGAGTTGATATACGAAGACGATGTCTTTGATCTGCATCGATCGCTCCTTTCCGCCGTCGACCGCGATAGAGGCCACCCGTGATCGTATCATCAAAGGACGGTTCTTGATATCAAAAAACGATATGTTGTCTCTCTTGCGATCGTTTTACCATAGGAGGTGGAGGAACACACGATGAAAGAGATATTTCCCGATATACCCCGAATCACCTTTGAGGGACCCGATACGAAGAACCCCTTCGCGTTCCGTTATTACGAGGCGGACAAGAAGGTCGGCGGCAAAACGATGGCGGAGCATTTTCGTTTTTCGATGGCCTACTGGCACTCGATGAACGGTGGCGGCACCGATCCGTTCGGGACGGTGACGGCGATTCGTCCATGGGACGGCGAAACGGACCCGATGGAAGTCTCCCGTATCAAGATGCGGGGGATATTCGAGCTGACGGACAAGCTGACGATTCCGTTTTTCTGCTTCCACGACCGTGACATCGCTCCCGACGGCGAAACGCTGCGCGAGGCGAACCGCAACCTCGATGAGATCGTCGCCCTCACGAAGTCGCTGATGGGTGAGTATCCGACACGGCTCCTCTGGGGAACGGCGCAACTCTTCTTCCATCCCCGGTATATGAACGGCGCCGCCACCTCCCCGGACCCCCGGGTGTTTGCCTACGCTGCGGGGCAGGTGAAGAAGGCGATGGAGGTCACCAAGGAGCTCGGCGGCGCGAACTACGTCTTCTGGGGGGGGCGCGAAGGGTACGAGACGGTACTCAATACCGACATGCGCCGGGAACTCGACAACATGGGGTACTTTCTCCAGTTGGCCAGGGATTACGCCAAAGAGATCGGGTTCGACGGACAGTTGCTGATCGAGCCGAAGCCGATGGAGCCGACGAAGCACCAGTACGATTCCGACACCGGTGCGCTCTGGGGGTTCCTCCAGGAGTACGGGCTTACGAAGGATTTCAAACTGAACATCGAGACGAACCATGCGACCCTCGCGGGGCACACGATCCAGCACGAGCTGCACTTCGCCCGGGTGAAAGGAATTCTCGGAAGTGTCGATGCCAACCAGGGCGATACCCTCCTCGGATGGGATACCGACCAGTTCCCCACCGATCTGTATGTGACCACCTCGATGATGTATGAGATTCTTCAGAACGGCGGGCTCCACAAAGGGGGACTCAACTTCGACGCGAAAGTTCGACGCCCCTCAAACACCGTTGCCGACCTCGTTCAGGCACACATCGCCGGGATGGATACTTTCGCCCGGGGGCTGATGACCGCCCAGGCGATCATCGACGACGGCGAGCTTCCCGGGTTTGTCGAGAAGCGGTACAGTGGCTATGGAGCCGATATCGGAAAACAGATCGCAGCGAAGCAGACCTCCTTCCGGGAACTCGACGAGTGGGTCCTCGATCGGCAGATTATGCATCCCGAGTCGGGCCGTCAGGAGTACCTCGAAGCGCTGGTCAATCGCTTTCTCTGAGGGAGAACGGCCGAAGGGATGATGGCCGAAGGGAGAATGGCAGGTATGAATACGTGGACTCTCGGAATCGATGCAAGTACTCAGAGTATTTCCGCAGTTGTCGTGGACGCCGGAACGTCACCGGCCCGGACGGTTATCGAACACAGTATCGCGTACCGCGAAGACCGTCGGCTGAACCGGTACGGCATCGAGGGGGAGTCCCTTCTCGTCCCGCCCCGGGTGCCGGGAGAGGCGGATCAGCCGCCACGGATGTTTCTCGCCGCCCTTGACGCTCTCTTCTCCGATCTGGTGGCGGCGGGAATCGACATGTCGAAGATCGGCGCCGTGTCCGTCAGTGCCCAGCAGCACGGCCACGTCTATCTCGCAGAGGCGGGTCTCACCGTGATCGAGGCTCTGGCTCGCCCGGGTGCGGGAAGCCGCGGACCTGATCTGGCGGCACGGTTCCGGGAGGCCTTTTCCTACGGCACCGCCCCGATCTGGCAGACCGCGGACTCCCAGCCCGACGCAGACGAGATCCGCGCGGCTCTTGGCGGTACACGGCGGGTGGTCGAGCTTTCCGGTTCGGATAGTCCCGCCCGCTTCACCGGGGCGGTGATCCGGCGCACCGCGCGGCGGTTTCCCGAGGCGTGGAGGCAGACCGTCCGCGTCTCCCTCCTCAGCAGTTTCCTTTCCGGGGTGCTCTCCGGTACCGACTGTCCCATCGACTGGGGCAACGGTGCGGGGATGACGCTGATGGATTACCGGCATCGGCGCTGGTCCGACGAACTGGTTGACGCGGTGGCAGCCGACCGCGCGGGTGGTACCGCGGCGCTGAAGAAGGCGCTTCCACCGCCGGCGTCGCCGGTGGATATCGCCGGACCGATCGCCGCATACTTTGTCGAACGGTACCGGTTCTCACCGGAGTGCATCGTCAACGTCGGGAGCGGGGACAATCCGCAATCGAAGGTGATGATCGACGGGGACCTCCTCTCCCTCGGGTCGAGTTTCGTCTATATGGTCGATACGGGGGAGCCGACGGTAGACCTTCAGGGGTACGCCAACAGTATGTACGACGGGATCGGCCGACCCTTTGTGTTCGCCTGCCGGACCAACGGTGCGATGGTGTGGGACCGCCTTCGTAACGCCTACGGCGTAGATTACGCCGGTGCCGAGCGCGCGCTTGCAGCGGTTGCTCCGGGCGGGGCGGCCGGAACGGCGCCGGTGATCTGGCAACCCTACGCGGAAAGCTACCCGGTAGCGCCGCCGGTACCAAACCCGGCCGCAGCGGATGGAACGGGTCGATTCGAGGAGCTGTACCCGGGGGTCGTCGATTCCGCGCTGGTTCTCACCCGGCACTACGCCCGGGGGTTCGAAACGGGGGAGGGAATACTCGCTCTGACGGGTGGGCCTGCTGCGAGCAGGGAGATCGTTCGTCGTGTGGCGGCGGTGTTCGAACGACCCGTTGTGGTGCTCGGGAGCTCCGGGGCGGCGATGGGTAGCGCCCTCTCGGCGTGGACGACGCTGTGTGCGACCACCGGGGATGATCCTGAACTTTCACGGGTGCGAGCCGACCTTGTACCGCCGGAGGTACAGGTTGAACCGGATGCCGATCTCGTATCGGCCTACCAAGAGGCAACACCTCGGATCGTTGACGCCTTCGAGGATGCGGCGTACCGGAAGGGATAGGGACGACACTTTCGTTGGCGGGGCTCCTCGATACTCCTATTGATACTGTACGAGGATCCGCTTCGCCAGCTCACGACCGATCGCGATCCGGGAGCCCTCCATCTGCACTACCAGGGGGCCCTTTTTGCTGTAAGACTGGACGGTAAGCGTCTTCCCCGGGATCACCCCCAGAGAGATCACTTTGTCCCTGAATCCCTCGCCTCCGTCCAGTCTGGCTACCGTAACCTGTGTTCCCGTGGGTATCTGAGAAAGCGCGATGAGCGCGGTATCATTCATCTGGTCCTCCTGAGTTGCTCGATGACGCCGAACCGACCGTGACGGATACTCCGAAAGGAGGTCGGAAAAGACGAACCGGTCCGGTACCGGATCGGTTCCGCCGTAATATCGGGCGGAGCAGCGCCCGATACGCATGATCGCCATCACGCCGCCCCTGAGAATACCATGTTTCATGATCGCCTGCCGACCGTACTCGGAGCAGGTGGGATAGTAATTACAGTGAGACGGAAACAGAGGTGAGATCAGCCACCGGTACAGGAGGATCGGTATCGTGGCGATCATCCGGATCATTCGAAGCATTGGACAGCACTCCAGTCGGCGTATATGATGGTAGCACAGCGATTATGGCTCACGACGCAGAAAAACTTCGCAGTATTATCACATTAGACTCCGAGCTCAACAAGATCCAGGACGTGGACATCCTTCTGGAACGGATCCTCTCCGAAGCGCGTCGCGTCGCCGATGCCGACGCCGGGTCGATCTACGTTCGCAGCGGTGATGAACTGGTGATCACCTACGCCCAGAACGATACCAAACAGGAGCAGCTCCCGCCGGGACAGAAGCTGATCTACAAGGTGTTCAAGGTCCCTCTGTCGACACAGACCGTCTCGGGGTACGCCGCGACAAAGGGTCAGCTCGTCAATATCGCCGACGTGTACAAGATTTCCGAGTCGGCGCCCTACGGGTTCGATCCCTCGTACGATACGATTTCCGGGTATCGGAGCCAGTCGATGCTCGCGGTGCCCCTGAAGACCAATACCGGCGACATCCTCGGGGTGATTCAGATCATCAACAAGATGGACGCGACGGGCAACGTCGTCGCCTTCGACCACGACGACGAGCTGATGGTAACCCACTTCGCTTCCAACGCGACGGTGGCGCTTCAGCGGGCGCAGATGACCCGGGCGATCCTGCTGCGGATGATCCGGATGGCGGAACTCAGGGATCCAAAAGAGACGGGTCCTCACGTCAACCGCGTTGCAGGGTACTCCGTCGAGATCTACGAGGCGTGGGCGACGAGAAACGGGTTACCCCGGAAAGAGATCGAGAAGACCCGGGACAACCTCAGAATGGCGGCGATGCTCCATGATGTCGGGAAAGTCGCGATCTCCGACGTGATCCTGAAAAAGCCGGGACGTTTCAACCCCGACGAATACGAGGCGATGAAGACACACACGTGGCAAGGAGCACGGCTGTTCGTCAACAAGCAGTCGGAGTTTGACGATCTCGCCCAGATCGTTGCCCTGAACCATCACGAAAACTGGGACGGTACCGGCTATCCTGGGTACGTAGATATCGAGACGGGCGTCCCGACGCGCACCGACGACGGAAAACCTGTCGGAAAGCGAGGGGAGGATATCCCGATCTTCGGTCGGATCGTTTCTATCGCCGATGTCTACGATGCCCTGTTGTCCAAACGGGTATACAAAGAGGCGTGGACCGAGGACGATGCGCTGGAGGAGATTCGCCGGTTGAGCGGGACAAAGTTCGACCCGGAGCTGATCGAGATCTTCTTCGAGATCCTTCCGAGTATCAACACGATTACGGAGAAGTACGAGCGTACCGACGACGAGTAATCGCGGATCCTGCCGACGCCGGAGAGATCAGGGACGAATTGTTCTCGCGTCATCGATCAGGTGAGGGCGAGCGTCATCGTTGCTCTCCCGGTATCCGGATCGTAAAGGTGCTGCCGCTGCCGACTGAGCTCTCGACGGAGACGATCCCCCCGTGGACCCGGGCGATGTGTCGCACAATCGAAAGGCCCAGACCGGTGCCTCCCTTCGCACGGCTGCGCCCGGGATCGACACGGTAGAACCGTTCAAAGACCCGTTCGAGATCCTGCGGCGGTATTCCGACGCCGTTATCAGAAACATTGACCTCGAGATTTTCACCGTCGGTCCCGACGGTCACGTCGACGCGAGCTCCATTGGGGCTGTAGGTGATCGCGTTCTCGAGGAGGTTTCCCACCGCCATCTCGAAGAGTGCTTCATGTACGGGCCACCGGAGTTCGTAGGGTACCGAAAGGGTCACCTGGTCGCTGGTGACCCCGTGACGACGCCTGATCGTGTCTACGCACCGCCGGAGAGTCTCGTCGATTCTGACGTTCGCCTTGTCGGCGATCCGCTCCTCCTGTTCGATCCGTGCCAGGTCGAGAAGGTCTTCCACGATCGTGGTCATCCGTGCCGCGTGGTTGGCGATCATCTCTTCGAAACGATGTCGCTCCCCCGGCTCATCGGGGGGAATCTCCGAGAGCGTCTCCACCGCGCCGAGAATCATCGTCAGGGGGGTCTTCAGTTCGTGGGAAACGTTGGCGACAAAGTCTTTCCGGACCTGATCCATCCGATACTCCGGCGTGACGTCCCTGATCAGCATCAGGGTATTGCCTTTCAGGAGGCTGGTGGAACTCGTGAGATGGACCGCCCACACCCGGAGTCGCCGTTGCCGGTCGTCAAAAGTTGTGATCTCCGTTTCCTGGACCCCGTCGGAGGTGTGGACGCGCCGAATGAACTCATCCACCGCGGAGTTCCGGAAGAGATCGAGAAGAAGCCGGCCTTGTGCTTCGTCCGAGGTGGTGCCGAAGAATCGGAGTGCCGCCTCGTTCGCCCGTTGTACCCGGGTCCACTCGTCGAGGAGCAACAACGGTTCCCGGATCGTGTTCAGGACCTCCTCGGTCTCGCGCCGCTGATCATCGATCTGCTGGATTCGGCGTTGCAGCTGGCGTGCCGTCGATTCGAAGGTATGCGCGAGCTGGACGAGCTCCTTCGGTCCCGATGCATCGATTGGCCGCGACAAATCCCCCTGCGCGTAGGCGACCGCCGCGGCGTGAAGCTCGCGGACCGACAGGCGCATCGAACGGGAGAGGCTCGTCGCCGCCAGCAGCGCCACAACGAGAAGAAGCCCCCCGGGGATGAGGAGGCGGCGATAGAGACTCGCGAGGCGTTCTTCCACACCTTCAACGACGAGGGCTCCCCGAATCACCGCGAACCGCCCCGATGCGTCGGGCTCGCCGATGGGAAGTGCCACGTACATGAGATCCCTGCCGATGGTGTCGCTGAAGCGGATGCTGATCCCGTCTACACCCATCATGGCGTGACGGATCTCGGGGCGCGTTGCGTGGTTCTCCATCGTCGCTGCGTTGGCCTGCGTATCGCCGAGAACGGTACCTTCAGGGTCGATGAGCGTGAGGCGGACCCCCGTCTCCCCCGCGAGAGTCCTGAGGGCGCGATCCGCGTGGGCTGCGTCGGTGAGTGCCATTTCGGAAAGGCCGTTCCGAACGACTTGTACGACGACGCCAAGGTCGTGACGATGCGCTTCGTATACCGCCTCCCGAAGAACCCTGACGCTGATGATCGTCGCGAGTACAAGGGTGACGATCATCAGCGTCGGATAGATGATGTAGTGGTACACGAGACGGTGGCCGGTCCCGTCGCGATTGCTCGGTGTCACTCTAACGTCCTTCCTGCCTCTTGGTGTCCGGGGTTCGCAGGGATACTATCACAAAAACGGTACGCGTCTGAAAGGGATAGTGTGGTATTATTGTCTCTATGCACGTATTGATCGCCGATAAATTCCCTGAACCACAACAGAAGGCACTGGAAACGGTCGGATGTACCCTCACCGTCGATGCGTCTCTCACCGGAGACTTCCTCGTGTCCGCTATCGCGCAACACCAGCCGGACATCCTCGTAGTCCGATCGACGAAGGTTCCCGAAGCAGCGATTGAAGCGTATTCGGGGCTCAGCCTGATCGTCCGCGCCGGCGCCGGTTACGACACGATCGACGTCGCTGCCGCATCCCGGCGGAGCGTCTACGTAGCTAACTGCCCGGGGATGAACTCGATCGCCGTCGCCGAACTGGCGTTCGCCCTCATCCTGAGCCTCGACCGTCGTATACCCGACAACGTTGCCGATCTTCGAGGCGGGATCTGGAACAAGGGGGAATACTCGAAGGCGGGCGGGATCTACGGTAAGACCCTCGGGATCGTCGGCTTCGGACGGATCGGTCGGGAGCTTGCGCTTCGGGCGCAGGCGTTCGGGATGCACGTGGTAGCCTGGAGCAGGTCCCTCACGCCGGACCGTGCGCAGTCCGTTGGAGTAACCGCGCTGGATTCGGCGATCGCTGTTGCTGCCGCGGCGGACGTGGTCAGTCTGAACGTCGCTTCAACGCCGGACACGAAGGGAATCGCCGGTTCCGCCTTTTTCGAGGCGATGAAGCCCGGGGCGTATTTTATCAATACCTCCCGGGCGGATACGGTTGATGAAGAGGCGTTACTCGCCGCGGTCACCGGCAAAGCAATTCGGGTCGGTCTCGATGTATTTGTCGGAGAACCGTCGGGGAAAAGCGGTTCCGTCGAGAGCGATCTCTTCTCTCGCCCCGGCGTGTACGGTACGCATCACATCGGCGCGTCCACCGAGCAGGCGCAGGCGGCGGTGGCCGACGAGGTGGTACGGATCATATCAACCTACATGCAGACGGGACGGGCGCCGAACGCGGTGAATCGCCTTGAAAAGACCCCGGCGAAATACCTCGTCTCCGTTCACCACCGGAATCGCGTCGGTGTCCTCGCCACCGTACTCGGAATCATCAAGGAGAGCGGGATTAACGTGGACGGGATGGAGAACGTGCTTTTCGAGGGAGGCGAGGGGGCGTGCGCGAATATCCAGATCGAGACTGCTCTGTCGCCGAAGGCGCTGCGGCAGATCAGTGAGGCCGGAGACGATATCTTCTCCGCGACGATGCACGAGATCGGCTAGGAACGGTATCCCCGGTGGTCGGGAACGCGCTGTTCCCGGGATCGCGTGTAACCGCCGGCGCGCTCTGCCCGCCGCCGGTGTTCAAGTACCCCCAGCGCCGTCCGATCACGTTTCCAATGGCGAGTTCCAGTAAACCTCGCGCCATTCCCTGATCGTCGAGCATCGATACGGCGACCGTCGGTACGCGGCGAGGGCGGCGAGATCCGCCCCGTAGTCGCGGTGGTCCTGGCGTAACTCCGTCAGGATCGAACGGACGATGTCCCGTCGCGCACCGAGGCGATAGTGTATCCACTGCCCCCGCCGTTCAGCCTCGAGCACTCCCGTCTCGACAAGTTTCTTCAGGTGCCGCGACGCGTTCGACTGGGTGAGGCGGAGGACCGCCTCAATCTCACACGCGCAGAGATCCGTCCCCGACTCGACGATGTTGACGATTCGGAGACGGGTCGGATCGGCGAGGGCTTTGAGGGTAGCAACGATATCGTACCTCACGTTATGAGTATGCCACTTCCGTCGCGTCCTGGGACTCCCCGGGAAACCAGTGACCGGTGCGGTTTGTGATACCGACGAGGCTCAACATCACCGGAACCTCCACCAGGACGCCCACCACGGTTGCCAGCGCCGCCCCGGAAGAGAGGCCGAAGAGGCTGATCGCAACAGCGACGGCAAGTTCAAAGAAGTTACTGGCACCGATCATCGCGCCGGGACCTGCGATCGGGTGGGGAAGGCGCCACACCCGGGCCCAACCATAGGCGATCGCGTAGATGAGGTAGGTCTGGATTACCAGGGGTACCGCGATAAGGATGATATGGCCGGGGTTGGAAAGGATGATTTCTCCCTGAAAGGAGAAGAGAATGATCAGTGTGAGGAGGAGACCGCCTGTGGTAATCCCGTTGAATTTCGGTAAGAACGACGTATTGAAATACTCTTCACCCCGTCGGCGTATGACGGTCCGTCGGGTGATATAGCCGGTTGAGAAGGGGATCACAACGAAGAGTACTACCGACAGGAACAGGGTGTCGTAGGGAATCGCTATGTCACTGATCCCTAACAGGAGCGCCACGATCGGGGTGAAGGCTACGAGGATAATCAAGTCGTTTACGGCGACCTGGACGAGTGTGTACGCCGGATCGCCGTCGGAAAGATGGCTCCAGACGAAGACCATCGCGGTACACGGTGCCGCTCCCAACAGAACCGCCCCTGCGAGATACTCGGTAGCCAAACCGGGTTCGATCCAGGGGGCAAAGACTACCTTGAGGAAGAACCAGGCGATGCCGTACATCGTAAACGGCTTGATAAGCCAGTTCGTCACGGTGGTAACCGTCAATCCCTTTGGTCTTCGTGTTGCCCGGAGAATGCTGGAAAAATCGATCTTCAACATCATCGGATAGATCATCAGCCAGATGAGAATAGCTACCGGGATCGAGACCCGTGCGTACTCGAGGGTGCTCAGGAACGCCGGAATCCCCGGCAGAAACTGTCCTATCGCTACACCTGCGGCGATGCACCCGGCGACCCAGAGGGTCAGGTACTTCTCGAAAATGCCTATGCCGGACGTCTTTGCTTCGGTTGGGTGCGAATCCATCTCGGTACACTCCTCATTCGCCTCTGGTCGGGCTCTTGGATGAATATATGATCATGTATGCATCTATTGCGCCCTTTGTCAAGTATGACGGGTGCGTTTCCATCCATTTTTTCGACGGGTCACGTCGGGAGTGGTCATGGTCGTCATCGGAGGCGACGCCAGGATGCGACGCCGGCGGGCAACATCAGGGGCGACGTCGAGCCGCTCTTCGGTGGCGTACCGGAAAAAAACCTCCTGGCCTTGACAAACTATCGATCTCTTAATATATATAAATTGTTATACATAAAAGGAGAACGAAATGAAACGTATATTGATCATAGGCGGGGTTGCCGCGGGAGCTACCGCGGCGGCCAGGGCACGGCGGCTGGACAACACGGCGGAGATCATCCTTCTCGAGGCGGGGTCGGACGTCTCCTTCGCGAATTGCGGCCTTCCCTACTATCTCGGACGAGATGTCGCGTACCGCTCATCGCTGATTCTCGCCGGTCCCCAGACGTTCCGGGACCAGTACGACGTGGACGTACAGACCAACACCCGGGCGTTGCGGATCGACCGGGACCACCGTCGCGTCTACGCCCAGAATACCGTTACCGGTGAGGAGCACGTGTATTCCTATGACTCGTTGATCCTCGCTCAGGGTGGAAAGCCCGTTGTTCCTCCGATCCCCGGGGCGGATCGGGACCACGTGTTCCAGCTGTGGACGCTGGACGATATGGATCACATCGACCGCTTTCTCGAGGAGCGGAAGCCCCGTACCGCGGCGGTTGTCGGTGGCGGGTTTATCGGTCTGGAGATGGTCGAGGCGCTGGCAAAACGGGAGATTGAAGTCTCCCTCGTCGAGATGGCTCCGCAGGTGATGCCCAACCTCGAAGGCGAGTTCGCCGGATTTCTCCAGAAAGAGCTTCTTGACTACGGGACCGATCTCTACCTCGGGAAGTCGGTGACGGAGATCGAACCGGGCCGGGTCGTTCTCAACGACGGAAGCGTCGTCGATGCCGATTTTGTCCTCCTGTCGATCGGTGTGCGGCCGACGCTCGCCCTCGCGGCCGAGGCGGGCCTCGAGATGGGCTCTGCCGGGGGGCTCAAAGTCGACGAGACGCTGCGTACGTCGGACGAACACATCTACGCCGCCGGTGACATGGTCGAGATCGAGCACACCGTGATGGGCAAGACGGTACGGATGCCCCTTGCGGGGCCCGCCAACCGACAGGGCAGGATCGTCGCGGAGAACGCCCTGGGTGGAACGAAGCGGTATCGCGGCGCAACCGGAACCTCGATCGTGAAGCTCTTCGGGGCGGTCGCGGGATCGGTGGGAATGAACCTCAACGGTGCCCGGGACGCCGGGTTTGACGCGGACGCCGTGGTTGTCCACAAGACGAGCCATACCTCTTACTATCCGGGAGCGGAGAAAGTGAGCCTGATGGTGATCTACGACCGTACCGACGGCCGCGTCCTTGGTGCTCAGGCGGCGGGACGGGTGGGAGTCGACAAACGCCTCGACGTGATCGCTACCGCGATCGCCGGAAACCTCACCGTTGCGGATCTCGAGGAGCTGGACCTCGCGTATGCGCCGCCCTTCAACAGCCCCAACGGTCCGGTGAACATGGCAGCGTTTACCGCGGAGAACAAGCGGACCGGGTTCAGCCCGGCGATCCTCGCCCGCGACGTCGAGACTTTCGCTCTCGAGAACCAGCCGATCGTGATCGATCTGCGAGACCCGATCACCTACGGCCGCGCCCACCTCGCGGGGAGTAACAACCTGAGTCAGAACATCATTCGGGAGAACCTTGACCGGATTCCCCGGGAGCACCCGATCCTGCTCATCAGCGACGACGGTCAGAAGGGCCACGTCGTTCTCCGGATGCTGATCGGCTCCGGGTTCGAGCATGTCTACAATCTGAGCGGCGGGTACATCTCCCTCGAGCGCCACGCCCGGGCGATCGGATTCGAGCACATCAACGTCGGTCTCCTTCCGACGGAACGCAAGTCGATCGAGGATCTCGAACGGGGACGTTACGGCGCGGGCGGACAGGCATCGCAGGACGCCGAGGGTGACAGTGGTGCCGGGACCGATGCACTCTCCGGAGACGGTCCCCTCGTGATCGACGTGAGAACCCCGATGGAGTTCTCCATGGGGGCGTACCCCGGTGCGATCAACCTCTCCCTCGACGAACTCCCGGATCGTGCCGGGGATCTCGGGAGCAAGGACCGCAAGATCATCCTCTACTGTGCCTCCGGCGCACGCTCTGCCTACGGGCAGCGGATTCTCGAGCAACTCGGGTTTACCAACGTGCACAACGGGGGAAGCCTCCACGACGTGATGGCGGCGCAACCCTGAGGAAACGGCGGCCG
>JBKHFT010000019.1:0-31281 GCA_046540055.1 Alkalispirochaeta sp. | reverse complement strand
CAACGGAGGGGACGCGCAAAAAGAAGGGGGTACCGACCCGAAAATGGAGCGTGGTCCTGCGAAAGCGGCGGAGGTTTCGCAGCAGATCCTGCACCCCCCACTGCACCATCGGCACGATCGGAACCTCCATGGATGTCGCCAGAAGCGCAGCTCCCGGTCGCCCCCGCTGGAGCGTGCCCGTTCGTGATCGCGTTCCCTCCGGCGCGATCCCCAGAAGCTCTCCCCGGGCGAGAGCCTCCTTCGCCTTTCGGAGGGCGCGCCGATCGGGCCCCCCCCGATGAAGGGGGATCACACCCCAGAGCTGCATGAAGAATCGGGTCGCCCAGTTGTTCCAGAGCTCCCGTTTCCCGAGGGCGGTCTTCTTTCGCGGGTCAAGAAGGACGTAGTAGATCGGCCCTTCGAGATTCGTCGAGTGGTTGGTTACCAGGATCGCCGGCCCCGTTTTCGGTATCGGGTCCAGTTCCCGGGGATCAACGCGACAGAAGGTACGGATCACCGTCCGTAACACTCCGTTTACGATACGTTCTGCCATCGGCATCGACATACTTCATTCTCCTGTGGACAGTTTACCAAATACCGCCTAGAATTCCTCCCACCAGGAGGTACACCGGTGGGTGATATCAGTAGCGGCTTTCAGACATCAACGACGGAAACGTATGTGTTCCTCGGGCTTCTGGGCATCGTTTTTATCGCGTTGTTCTTCTATCAGCTTTACCGGCAACATGCAAACCGCCGCGCCGCGGAGGAACGCAAAAAGAATCCTCCGACTCCGATCCTTCCCTCCCACTCGCGTCCACGACGGGACCTTATCACCCTCTCCACCAGAGAACAGCGAACCCTCGATCACCTCGCGTGGTTCCTGAAAGACCCGGGAAAACCGGAAAAACTGATCGACGACGACCACCTGATCATGCGTGCCGCGAGAAAAGGGATCCGTGAAGGGATTGTGACCGAAGCGGAAGTGTTACGCCTGCTCAATAAACTCGAGGTCGACAGCGAAGCTCTCACCGTCGGTGGAAAGAACAGCGCCTCGATCCCTACGGGGGCGGAAGTATCGATCTCCGATCGAAACCTCAACATGGCCGTCGGAGAGCTGCTCCTCAGTGGAGAAGAGGGAATGCAGGTGCGCATCGAGAAGGGAAATCGCGTGTTCGCGATCAAGACACCCGTTGAAGTGGTGTGTAACAGCCAGGACGGGATGTACCGGTTCCACTCGACGGTGCTGCGAAGCGACGGGAAACAGATCGTACTGCAACACTCCCGGTACGTCGAACACGTGCAGCGGCGCAAGTATCGGCGTCGGGAGGTGGAGCTACCGGTTGAGATCATGATTCCCGGTATCTCTTCGAAGGCGCTCAAGACGAAGACACTGGATATCAGTATCGGCGGCGCGGCGATCAAGAATCCCCGTAAAAAAATCAGCACCGGTACCCGCGTCGACTGTACGGTAGACTCCGACGGAGCCGCACCGATCACCGTGCAGGGCACCGCCCTCCGCACCTCCCGACGAGGGAAAATGGTTCACGTCAGCTTTGGCCCCGTCGACGAAAAAACACGGCATCGTCTCTTTCGGAAACTGATTCGCCTGCGCAGTTCCGAGACGTGACGCCTGTTGTGAACCACGATACGAGACGGAAGAGTACGTCGAAGGGAGTCCCCGGGTCTTGTATCCCCGGAAGACGTACATCCTCTACTTACGCGCCACGATGAGCATCGTTATATCGTCGAACTGCTCGTCTTCCTTGATGTGGCTGAACTCGAGGTATTCATCCCCCGGACCGGAAGGTGTACCGCGTTCTCCCGGCTGATCACCGTCTTCTCCTGGAGTTGAGCCGTCTCCGCCCCCCTCTTTTACCAGGGGATGTGCAAAATACCGGTCGTACTGGCGGAAATGCTCTTTCAGGAACTCATGCACGACGCGGTCAACCTTGACCCGGTCGTCGGGACCTGCGCTTGGATCGGGCACCATCCGGAAAATCCGTTCCGCCGCGACGACGGCGAGGACCGCATCCCTCACCGGATCGGTACACGTCGAATAATCGAAATGCAGCTTCTCGTCGGCGATCGGGTTCATCAGTCGCGTGAGTGAGTACTCCCCGCGGCTCTCGACGGCGGCGATAATCTCATGGATCCGTTCATTCGAGAATTCCTCGCCGTCTTCTCCGGGTTGCAGCCCCTCTGCGACACTTCCCCTGTCGATCATCTCCTGTGTAACGACGAAGGTGTTCCAGTCGGGACCGCGCAGAAGGCGCTTCGCCTCCTCGAGACCGTCGGTGAAGAGGAGCAGCAGGTCCCCGACGTCGATCGTCATCATCTCCTGCGGGAACTGTAACGGTATTACCGCGCTCGAAAAGGTGCCTGCCGCAGGACCTCCCGGTATCGACAACACATCTACCGCTCCCATCTTCCGGCGGAAGACGTGAAGTTTCACATCCCCCGCGTTGGCGGTGTAAAACGCTCCCTTGTGGGTGTCCAGAATGCCGACGGTAAGCGCCGCAAATCGCCCTTTGAACTGCCGTTCCGCGACGATATCGTTGACCCGGAGTACGAAGGACGATATGTCGAGACCCGGGCTCTTGAGAGTCCAGTTCCGGAAGTAATCCTGAAACACCGTTGCGACCTGGACCATGATCAACGCCGCGGGGATACCCTTCCCGGCAACGTCGCACTTGATCATCGCGACGTACCGGTCGTCGAGCTGCTGGTAGGTGAAATAGTCGCCTGAAACACCTTTCGCTCCCTCGTAGTATCCGAAGAACGAGGCATGGTCGGTCTGGAGCATCCCGTAGGTCTTCTTTGCATCTTCGCTGATCCGTTCGAGGGGGATAAATGCCTTTTGCGTTTCCTTACCGAACATCAGGTCCTTGTTCGTTTCGGCACCCTTTACGAGGCCCTCGATCATCTGGTTGATCGAGGTCGCGAGCTGGTTCAATTCATCCCTGCTTTTCAGCGTGAGAGCGCGCCCCTTCAGTGTCGCTTTGTCCTCGGTAGCGGTGATCTCCTCCACAAGCCCTACGAGACGACGGATCGGACGCACGACGATCGTCGCGAGCACGTAGGCACCGAGAATTCCGAGACCCACCGCCGCAGCGGCGATCACCATCGTCGTGATGATGAGATCCCGCCTCGTTGCCGCGATCTCGTCGATGATCAGCTGCGTCGAGATCGCAACGCGTACCGTCCCGCGGTAGTAGTCGCGGAACTCCGCTCCCGCACCGGGAACGATGTCGAGCACCGGTTTGTAGAACAGGTAGGTCGTGACGTCCCGTCGGAGGTTTTCAAAGTCGAAAGCGGGTACGCTTCTGATCGGTCCGGCTATCTGTGTCAGCCTTTCCTGCCCGCGACGGAGCAGTTCGGTCCGGATCTCGTCGATCCGCGCGATCTCTTCCTCCCCGGCATCCTCGCGGATCAACTGCTGCGCCTCCTGGGAGAGCTGTTCGAGCTCGACGGGAATCTCCCCGAGTTCCTCCGAGGCCTGCCTGTTGAGGTCCTCGGCGAGAGCATCGACCTCGTCGGTGATCTGATCGGTCAGCCTCGACACACCGACGATGTACGTGTCGGTGTCGATACGTTCCGCCTCCGCCGCAAGGACACCGGGATCGGTGGTAGCGTAAATCGTCTGGATCCCGCCCTCGCTTCCGATTCCGGTGATCGAAACGTACAGCGCCTCCGTCATCGCCTCGCCCTGGTTTGCCAGGTTCTGAAGCTGGTCGAGGTTGAGCTGGGGATTCTGGAGCGCCGGTCTAGCCCCCGTGACCTGCCCCTCTACCAGAAGCTCGATCCGCTCCTGAAGCCCCCTCACGAGAATACGTTCCTGACGATCCAGAACGTTCCGGCCGAGTACGACCGCTACGAGCACTACGATCGCGATCACCAGGACAACGACAAAGAACATGAACTTTATCCGCAATCCCCGCCACTGTACCTTCATACGCTGTGCCCTTTCCTGTCGTCGTCTTTGTTCTTCCGCCGTCACGACACCCTCGCCCGCTACGAGAATCCGTGCCTCCCGCCCGAGGGACGATATCTCCCGGGATATTCCCACCAGTCGTGCCGCGGAAAGCACGATCAGGACCAACGCCGCCGCTACCGTCACGAGGTATACCACGTCTTCCGGGGAACCTCCGAGGGTTTCACCATCGGAGACGGAGTACACCGGAGCGAAGACGGGACGAAAATCGCCGTACCGGATCGTTCCACGTTCGGTAAAGGAGATGCGGTCCGGGGCGAAGTACATCCCCCGTTCGGAATGAAATACCCCGATGCGGTAGGTGTCTCCCGGTACATCGTCGATCTCGATACCCGTGATCCGCCGATCGTCCTCCAGGGTAAACTGGTCTTGCCACAGGTTGAACTCGTAGTCGTAGGGAGCGCTTCCGTCCCGGTCGAGGACCACCTGCCGGATCGTTCCGTTGCTTGTAAAACCTCTGCCCGTTACATCGAGGGTATAGCGGCCGATCCGGTCCCGCCGGAGAGAAGTAGCAAAGATACGCGTCACCGGGACGTATTTGTTCAACCGTAACGGGAGCGACCGGGAGGGGCCGACATTACCAACCGCGTCAACCGCCGCTACCGTGAGTATCCACAGACCGTCGTCCAGGTTGGTGCCGCCGATGCTTTCCTGACGCGAGGTGATTCGTTGAGGCACCGGCGGGGAAACAAGGGAATCGTCGTCGACGACGGCCGCCGTTCCCGCGTAGTCGAGACGGACGCTGTACCCGCCGAGATCCCGCTCATCCTCCGGAGGTTCCCAGCCGACCTGGAACGTGTTCGATACGAGATACCCGTTTTCGTCGACCGGCGGAGGAGGAAATGCGACGGGTCCCGGCGGCGTATTGTCGAGAAAGAACCTCGCCGTCGCGGTCTCGGACCAGTTCCCCGCGAAGTCCGTCGCGCGAACCCGCAGGTACCATTCGCCGTCTTCGTCCGCCTCGGTAACGATCTCACGGTCCGGAACGCGCTGCATTAACTCTCGCGGCACCGGTGCATCCGGGTCTCGAGACCACTCGAACGCGTATCCGCGGATCCCCGATGCATCGTCGGGATCGACAAGAACGAACCGGGCCCGGGGATCTCCACTCCGCTCGCCGAGACGGAAGTTGCCCCCCCGGATATCCGGTGGCTCCACGCTCTGATCCGGCTCGAGATAGACGATCTCAGATCCGTTTTCGCCGGTACGGCGTTGCCAGATCAGGTGAAGACGACCGCGATAGGACGCTGCTTCGGCAAACGTTGCCTCACCCACGGCGGGGCTGAGACGCTCCGAAACCCATCGAGCCCCTTCTCTTCGACCGAGGATAACGCGACTGTTTCCGGAGGGGTTCGTGAACCACGTGATCACCGGTTCTCCTCCGTCGAAAGCGATCCGAGGAGATCGGGCCAGATCGAACCGTCCGGTGACCTCTTCGATGAGACCGTTCGGTTCGCCCTCCCGGTTCAGCCCCTCAAGGAAGACCTGGGGGCTTCCGGTCTGGAAGCGGCGTTCCCAGACCATAAGGATCTGGTCACCATCGGGATCCGCCGTGATGAACGGTCGCTGGTTGTCGAAAAGCTCCGGGTCATCCGAAACGGTGGGGTCCACAAAATTCGTTATCCGTGTGCCTTCCGACCACGTGAGCCCCCCGTCGTCGCTCGTTTTCAAGTAGAGTTGGTACGTGCTCCGTTCGGTGATGTTGAGTCCTTGATACACGACGTAATCGCGCCCCCCGAAGACGGTGTGTGAGGGAATAAACGTAAGCCCCACCTCCCGACGCGGTTCGAGGGACCGGGGAGACGACCACTCATCGCCGTTCTCGGAGTGTACGTACACCGCCTGCTGACGTCCCTCGAGGTTCTGGTTGACAAACAGCAGGATCGAGTCGTCGCTGGTGATGAAGATACGGGGTGCCACGTTGGTCTGGGTCGTTCTGAGGGAATGGACGGTCCGGAACGTTACACCTCCGTCGGTGCTGCGATAGACGACGGTCTCTTCCGCCGATTCGGTAACCGCGACGTAATAATCACCGGAGGGCGTAACCGTCGCGGAGTACAGAAGCGGGGGAGTTGCCCCCGCGTAGGGGATCGGTCCGATCCTGCGATCCAGGGTCTGCCACTCGACACCGTCCCGGGACTGCTGGAGAGAGATATAGATTCGTCCCCGTTCCTCGTCATCTTCGGTCGTAATCTCCTCATTCTCCTGGTACAACACGACCAGACGATCGCCTGTGGAAACGACGTGAGGAAACCGCGCCCGGGCGCCGGTAATCGTACGGGGAGCTTCGAAGTATTGCGTCTGCGTATCCGACGATGCCGGAGACCGGGTGTCCGATCGTTCCTGCGCCGAAGCCGTCGGGGGGCCCGCCAGGAGAAATATCACGAGGAATAGCAGGAGGATCAGAACGTGAGACGAACGAAAGGTTTCTTTCATCAGATACCGAGCCGTAACGCGATCCGTCGTCGAAGATCCACCAACGGCGGATAGTTCTGATTTTCGGCATCCTGAAGGAGACGTTCAACGATCTGCAGTGCTTGCAACACCTGTCCCTGGCTGAATAGCGTCTCTGCCCGGCGATACTGCTGCTCGTCGGCGGTGGTCAGCGCTACCGTTGCCTGACCTCCCAGCCTGATTCGCAGCTGGTCAAGCAGAAACGCCGCGTCTCCGTTGGTCGGGTCCAGCTCGACTGCCTCTTCCAGCAGGGAGACTGCGACGTTTGCCTGGTCGAGAGAACCGGTACTGAGGGTTTGCGCACGATTGTACAACGTCGCTGCCTGCTGTCGCCGCGCCTGATCCACCGGATCGGGGCGCAGGTTGAGGGCGATCTCAAGGCGACGAATCTGCTCCTGGATACCCGGGTAATCGGGATTAATCTCTGCGAGCACCTCCAGTTCGCTGTACACCTCGAGAGGTCCCGTTTCATCGAGACGCCCGAGAGCCTGCTCGTACCGGGCGGCGAATACTTCGTCAAAATCATCGGCGTTCCGTATCTGGGAGATACGGAGCTCGAGAATCCGGGCGTCCCAGTTGAGGGGTCGTACATCCCGGACGTTCCGGAGATTCTCGATCGCCCGGTCGAAAAGCGGTTCCGCCCGAGTTTCCCGACCATCTTCATACAACTCGACGCCCCGATTGTAATCTTCTCTGGCGATCGAAAGGTAGTTACTGAGTATCGGGTACAGTGGATCGGTGATCGTCAGCTCCCGTCCCTCTTCCAGGCTCAGCGCCGCGGTCACCAGACGAAGAAGGCGGTCGATCTCGGTATTCGGTTCGACGTTGGTCTGTTCCCACGTCTGCTGCGCCTCCAGCAGGGTATCCCGGGCGGAGACGTATTCGTCCTGGTTGTACAGCTCGTTCGCCTGAGTGAGCAATTCGCGTACCCGCTGGACCACGATCAGGTTTTCCAGCTCCTGCAGCTCCGCTCCGAGTTCCTCGATGATCGCATCAACTTCCCTCCGGAACTCGGGGTTTTCCCGTAGTTCGAGCGATTCGAAGTAAGAGTCGCGAATCGCTTCGAAATTGTTTCGGGCGGCGTTGACCTGGGTCGCTGCGATCGCTGCCCGCATGTCCGCCGTCTGTTCCTCCGCTTCCTCGATCAGTTGATTCGAGCGGGCGATCAGGGATTGCGCCTCCGAAAGCCCTCCCTCAGCAGCGGTGAGAATCTCCTGAAGCTCCTCATCCAGTTCGTCGAGACGATCCTGCGCCCGCTGTACCGGTGCGCCGTCCACTACGTACTCCGGCTCTTCGGCGATACGTGCCGTTGCGGCGCCGACGAGTTCGATGTTTTCCTCGGCTCCGTCGATAACGGTGCGATAGATCTCTTCGGCAGCATCGGGATACCGGGCGAAGCGAGTCGCACCGTCACCTCCTTCGATCGGTTCTTCAGCTCCCGTCACCAGGGGAACCGCCCCGGTGAGGGAACCGGTTAACTCCTCGATCACATCGGGTACCGCATCAGTCTCCAGGAGAGCGATCCTCTCGACGAGCTCCTGTTCACGTGATACCGCCCGGGCGGTATTCCGGTCCCACCGACGGGAGATTCCGTCGAACAGGTCGGCGACTTCGTCGGGAGTGTAACTCCCGGGGAGCTCCCGATACGGCTCCAACCCGTTTTCCCACTCGGATGCCCCGTCCCTCAACGTTGCGACGATCGCGTTCGTTGCATCTTTCCGGCTTTCCAGGGAGAACAACGTATCCTCCCGATCCGTCCCGGTCTCGACGAACAGTGCCATCACCTCCGCAAGGGGCACCAGCGATTCCACTGCGGTAAGATATCCCCGAGCGGTGATGACCGGCGTCGCCGCGTCGGGAGCGTAGGTCTCTACAAGATCGGCCGGCGGGAAATCCTCGTCGAAGATCCCGATCTGTGCTGCCTCGGCCTGCCGCCATATCAGGGCGCTGCTTCGAGCGCGGGTGTACGCCTCAAGAGCCTCATCGTAGCGATCCCCGGAAGCGGCGCGATCACCCTCATCCACAAGGGACCGCGTCGGATCACGTCCCGCGGCGACAAGAGGCGCCATCGATTCCCGATACGCCGCGGATATCGCATACACGATCCCCTCTTCGCCGCGAAGGTCGGGGCGCCCCCGGGTGATCGTTTCCTGGAAATTCAGGTACCAGTCTACGGGAACGTCGGGAAACTGGAGGGGTACCTGTGATCTGAGAACCGCGATCTCCGCAGCAATCGCCTCCGCATCGTCAAGAATAGAGGCAACCTCTGCAGCTTCATCGATAAACGCGTCGAGGGCCTCGTCGTCGATCCCGGAGGCACGCTCTGCGGAACGCTCGACCCGCTCCCCCGCACTGCGGTAGTCGGGAAGGATCGACTGGAACTCCGATGAGACCTCGGGAACCCGGGCGACGACGGAGTCGACGGAGTTCAGAAAGATGTCTCCGTATCCGCGCACCTCAAAGCGTTCCCGCTGCAGGTCCCGAAGTCCCACATAGATGTCGATCGCGTCGGCGTATCCTCCGTTCCGAAGGAGAGCCAACGCTTCATCCATCCGCTCATCGAGGAAGTTCCGATCGTAGGCCAGCTGGGCGACGATACGGGCGTCTTCGATCTGCTCCACCACCCGTTCGTTGGGAAACTCATCGAGAGCTTCCATCCGGTCGATAATTTCGAGAGTACGCTCGATATCATCGGGATTATTGACGAGGTTGTCGATGAGTTGGTCGAAAAGAACGTTGTATTCCCCCCGGATCTCGCGGATCGTGCGCAACAGCGCCTCCGCCTGCTGGATCCGCTCAGGATCGTCCCGCACGGTCTGTTCCAGAAGGAGTATCGCTTCATTGATCCGGTTCTCTGCAACTAGCTCCCGGGCCTGTCGGATCGGGTCTTCCTGTGCGCCCCGGGCAAACCCCGACACCACCGGCGCGAGCAGAAAAACTGTTGCGAAGATCAGGAATACTGCGCTTTTGTACATCCCCTACCCGTTATGAGTGTATCACCTTCCCGGTCGACGTCGCTACCGAAACAAGCCGATACCCTGTATAGAATAATCGGCATCGAAGAGATAGAATGAACCGTAGAATGGCTTGGACGATGCGGTTCGTCGGGATCATCACGCTCGGGACGCTCGTCCTGAGTTCTCTCAGCGCCGCAGGTATGTCCGAAGAGACGTTCAGCACCTGGTACGGAGATATGGCCGGCCGGTACGAGATCGAAGAGGTGGAAAACACCGGTCTGACCGTCTTTCCTACGCTGGATATCCCTATGGGTGGCGAGTATGAAGCCCTCGGTTCCGCGTACACCGCAGCAGCCCGGGACGTCACCTTTCTGGAAGCGAATCCCGCAGCAAGCTCTAACCTCGAAAACACGGAGCTCGCGGTTTTTCACAACAACCTGATCGCCGATACCAACATGGAGAGCGCTGCGTACACCACCCGCATCGAAGACTTCGGAACCGGTGTGGGAGTAAAATATCTTCACGTTCCCTTTACCGAATACGATGACTTCGGCGTCCAGCAGGCGACCGCCCGCTATTCCGAGGCGATCGCCGCGTTTAACGTCTCCTACAACTTTCTGAACAGTTTCTACTTTGACGGAGTCGCCGCCGGGGCGAACGTCAAGCTCGCATACCGCAACATCCCGGAGGTGATCGTACCGGATCAGTCCGCTGCGGGGGTCATGGTCGATTTCGGAGTACTGAGTCGCTTCGATCTTCTGAAATTCTATCCCTCCCGGGCGCGAAATTTTGCGGTCGGGACGACCCTTCGAAACGTCGGCCCCGAAGTGCTCGAGGAGCCCCTTCCGACGGTCTGGTCGATCGGCACCGCCTATTCACCGTTACGGCCGCTTCTCCTTTCCTTCGACGTCAACGTGCCTCTCCTCCCCTTCTCCGACCTCTCTCCTCCTGGTCCGGGATACGCCTTCGGGACCGCCGTGACGGTAACCGATTTTTTTACGATCCGTGGAGGGTACCAGATAAAGGGTGGCAATCCACGGATCAATATGGGCGGTAGCGTTCGTATCCAGGATATGACGGTCACCGTAAACTATACCCTCGACATGACGACACAGCTCGCGGCGTTCGACCGCTTCAGTCTGCAGGCGGGGTTCTCACTCGGTGACCGGGGCCGCGGGGCGCGGCAGGATACGGTGCGTGCTCTCTATCTCGACGCCCTCGAAGCGTTTGCGGCGGGCGATCTCGAAGAGACGATCGAGCTGACGGATGAAGCGCTGATCCTCGATCCGACGTTCCAACCCGCCGAAGAGACAAGGGCGATGGCGTCGCGCATGCTGGAACTCCAGAACCAGATGGACCGGATCAGAACGGGTACTACCGAAAACGACGTGTTACCCGGTGAAGCGGCGGGAGACCGTGAAAGCCCGACGCAAGACAACGGCGGCGGTGAAGGAGACGGCACGCCGGAGAGTACCGAAACCGGTTCGGGGGATACCGAGTAGGTTCGATCACCGGATACCGCCCAGGAACCTCCTCACTCCTCGCATCACCGAACGGGTGTTCGATGCGATTTCTCCGGAAATCTTCGATTCCCGAAAGATTGTCGCGATCGGTTCTTCGGAGATCACGATATACGACAACCCCGGAAGGAGGACGATCTCCCTGTCGGTCGCATCCGTCGTCGCGACGGTCCGTCCGAATACACCGGTGAAATGCATCTCTACCCCGTCGACGCGCACCGTTCCCGATCCCTTTCCCGCCAGAAGGTGCGCAGCGATCGCAGCTCCCGGAGGATCGAATTGCGTCTCGCCGGCGGAGTCGTTTTTCTTCTCGTCGGCCGAGGCGGTGACCGCTGCGCTCTGGAAGAGAATATCTCCAGATCCTGAAAGGATATAGAGTCGACGATCCTTGATACCGTGCATGATCGTTCGAATCAGATCCCGTTGCGCCTGGATGCGGGCGCTCTTGATTACCCGGGACCGTTGGAGTTCCCGGTTATACCCGCGAATCGCATCTCCGAGTGTGCTCCACGTGGTATCATCGTCGTCCTCGCCGGTACCACCGCCGCGGTACCGGCGGAGTTGCCTCTCGAGTCGTCTGTTTCTACTCACCGCGATCATGACGGTGGTTACGATGAACACGACGAGCACCGCCGTCAGTGCTGCAGCGGACTCGATCGATCGCGCCGCGCCCGTCGGAACCAGGGGATAGCTCCGTACCATTACAACAAATGCATACACCAGGACGGCGACGACGAACATCGCCCAGATTATCACCGCCCGTCGTCCGACAAGAACGGTCGGCACAACCCGGCGCCGCGACACCTACCGTCCCTCCTTCGCGAACTCCGCGATATCGTCCACGTGGCCGATCAGAAGAATCCGATCGTTCTTCCCGATTACCGACGCCGCTTCGGGAAGAACGAAACGCGTTCGCGAACTGTCGTTCCCGTCGTCGTCGGCGAAGAACTCGAGGCGGCGAATACCGACAACGTTGACGCGAAACCGTCGCCGCAGATCAAGCTCCATCAACGTCTTGCCCACCATCGGTCCCGGCGGATCGATCGCAACGAACTGGTACGCATCCTCGAGGATGGCGAGGCTTTCCAGCCCGCCGGAAACCAGCTCTCCCGCGAGGCGATCAGCCGCCTGCGCTTCGGGGTTGATGATCCGGACGACGCCGAGTTTCTCGAGTATCTTCCGATGCACAGTGCTCACCGCTCGAGCGTAGATCGCGTCAACACCGAGTTCCTGGAGATTGAGGGTTGTCACCACGCTCCCCTCGGTATGCTCGCCGATCGCCACGATCACCGCATCGGAGTCGGCAACATCGGCACGCCGCAGAACGGCAACATCCGTCGTATCCCCCACCATCACCCGGTCAACGAGATCCTTCAAGGGCTCCACGTTTTCCTGCCGGGAGTCGACGGCAATCACCTCTGCCCCCGCTTTCTTCAGCGAGCGGCACAGGAACTGCCCGAATGTGCCCAGTCCCAGTACCACGATCTTTTTACTCATCTCTCTGCTCCTGTCACACGATCAGCCGATCGGCGGATTACCGTCGGGATACCTGATTTCCCCCTGTCCCGGGTGGGGTTGCAACGCTACGAACAGCGTGAGCGGTCCGAGACGACCAAGGAACATCAGCGCGATGATCAGCGCCCTTCCGGAAGCGGTAAGCTCTCCGGTTAATCCCGCGCTCAGTCCCACCGTCCCGAGAGCGGACACGATCTCGAAGAGCACAACCTCCACCGGTGCCGTCTCGGTGGCGCTCAGTACAACCAGGGAGACGAAGACGAGAAAGATTCCCGTCACAACCAGCACATAAGCCTGTGAGATCGTGCGGCGGGGAATTCGGCGATACATCAACTCCGCATCACGACGACCGAGTACAAACCGTTTGATATCGGACCACACCACCGCAATGGTACCAATTTTGATACCTCCCGCGGTACCTCCCGAGGCGGCGCCGATAAACATGAAGGGTACCGTTATCAGAAGCGTTGCCCTCGTGAGGGAAGTAATATCGACCGTATTGAATCCCGCCGTCCGTAGCGTCACCGACTGGAACAACGCCGCAAGATATTTGCCCGGCAGGAGGAACTGTGTCATGACGTTCCCGCTCTCGAACAGATAAAAGAAGATCGCCCCGAGAATCACCAGGATAGCTGTACCCTTGAGGGCGATCCGGGAGGACTCGGAGCGAGGATACCCCAATGCGGGGACTGCCCTGAAGATGAGAGGGCGTTCCCTGGTCGTTCGAAGACGCAAGTGGTCGATCACGGCAAAGAAGTCATCCCGTAACACGGTCATCGTGGCAAACCCCAGACCACCAAGGATGATCAATCCGCCGACGGTGAAATTCACCAGCGGATCGTCGACAAACCGAACAAGACTGTCCGAGAAGAGGGAGAACCCGGCGTTACAGAACGCCGAGACGCTGTGAAACACCGCGAGCCACACCGCCTCGATACCGGACGCCTCCCCGAACATACGCGGAAGCAAGAGCGCCACACCGATCGTCTCGATCGCGATCGTGAAGACGAGGATGCTTAATAACTGAACCCTCAGGGACGACCGATCCTCCTCGTTGAGCATATACGAAAGCAGCTCCGACTCACCGATGCTGAGCCGTTTCCGGGTGAGAAAGATCGCCGTAAGGGAGAACGCCATGATCCCGAGGCCGCCGATCTGAATCAGAAGGAGAATCACGATCTGCCCGAACAGGGTAAACGCCGTCGGGGTATCCACCACGATCAGACCCGTCACGCACACCGCCGAGGTTGCAGTAAAGAATGCATCCAGAAACGTCAGACCCTCCGTACCGGTCTGCGCCGCAGGAAGCATCAACAGTCCCGCTCCCGTGAGAGCCACCAGCAGAAAGGAGAGGGCTACGATGCGGGCGGGGCGACGCCAGAGTATGCTGAGAAACCGGCGGATCATCGACACCTCCTCACGTTCGGTTCCTACCAGAGTCGGCGGGCGTCTCGTATCACCCGCATCGCAGCGGCACCGTCGGCCAGCGACGACGCTGAGGACGCGCCGGGTTCGTCGTGCAGGCGCACCGCTTCTTCGATCATCCCCGAAAAATAGCCTGACGGCTCGGGAATCCGTTTTTCCGCGTTGATTAACGACCGGTACAGAGAGTAATGCGGGCTTGGTCGGCTCTTCTCCCACGTAAATACACCGTTTCCTAGGCGGATCTCGCCGTCGGAAAACGAGAGGGTTACTTCGAACCGAAGATAGTTCCGCTCACCACCGATCTCGATCTCGACCGGTATCTGCCGGTTACGCAGGATGCCATGGAGAAACACCGAAGACCGGTGGGTTCGGTAGCGCCCGACCCGTGTCTTGAGCCGGATCAGGTCGTCGGTGAGAAAATGGATCGTGTCAACGATATGCGTTCCGTCGTGAAGAAACACCCGATCGTGGCGCCCGGTGGCACCGAAGTAAAGGGTCCCCCGAACATGGAGCAGCGTTCCCATCTCGCCCGACACGATTGCCCGGCGTGCCAGTTGGTAGTCCCGGGAGAAGCGGCGTTCATGATTCACGACGATCCTCGTCGAGGTCGTTCGCTCGAGGCGAGCCATCCTGCGTGCCGTTCCGTACCGGTCGGCCACCGGCTTCTCACAGACAACCACCGGGATACCCGCCTCGACCGCCGTTCTGAGGTACAGAAAGTGGCTGTCGGGATCGGTTGCGATCACAAGGATCCCCGGTCGTCTCGCCAGCAGTTGGTCGATACCGCTATCGACGGGAACGCTCCACCGCTTCGCAAACCCTTCCCGTCGCTCCCGGAGGAGATCGAATCCGCCGGCGATACGGCATCGGGGATGCGCTGTGACGGCCCCCGCGTGGGTCGCCGGCTTCTCCCGCAGCGGATCGTCTTCGAGGATCGATGCGATGCGTCCAAGGCCGACGAACCCCACGTCGATCGTCGAATCTGAAAGAGACGTGCTGCCAATCGGGTCCACAGGATTCGGCATCACAGGTACGGTTTGATGTCGGTTACCACCATCCCCGCCGCCTCGGCGGCGAGAATTCCGTACTCGCTGTCCTCGTACACCTGGCACCGTTCCGGCGGAACCTGCAACCGCTCCGCACAGGCAAGGAAGATATCCGGCGCCGGTTTCGGACGTTCCACGTCGTCGGCGGTGACGAGCACCCGAAAGTGCGGCGCCAGCCCGGTGGTCCGCAGCACGATATTCGCGATCCCGAACCCTTCGTTGGTCGCCGCCCCGAGGGGGTATCGACAGCTCACCGATTCGAGGAATGCGAGAACCCTCGGAAACGGGTAGATCAGCGGCGCGTGACGCACGTACGCCTGGTCCTTGGCGATCGCGACCGTGCCGGCATCGAGGCGTAATCCGAACCGCTCGTTGAGGGCATCCACGATATCGTGGCTCGTCTTTCCGGCGACGATGCCGAACAGCTCGTCGTTCATATCGATCCCGTGGGGTGCAACCGTTTCTCGCCACGCCTGATGGTGAACCGCCATCGTGTCCAGCACCGTCCCGTCGAGATCAAAAATGAGAGCTTCCACGTGCGGATCGATCGGGATCGTCACAATACAAAGCTCCCTTTCCGTATCACCGGAACGGTCGCACCGTCCCGGGTCGTCGCGGTTACATCGATATCATCGCTCCCGAGCATGAAATCGAGATGCTGAGCGCTTCGGTTCGAACCGAGGCGAACCAGCTCTTCGTCGCTCAAATCCGCTCCACCCTCTAAACACGTCGGATACGCCGATCCGAGGGCGAAGTGGCACGCCGCGTTCTCGTCGTAGAGGATGTTCTGAAATACGACGCCGGAGCGGTAGATCGGCGATGACGCATCGACGAGGGCGATCTCTCCGATCCCTCGGCTTCCGGCGTCCACCGAAAGAAACGCATCGAGAAACTCTCTGCCCTCATCGGCTCCGAAATCGGTTACCTCTCCGTCGGTGAACTGAAACCATCCACCTTTTACGAGCCCGCCGAATACTCTGACCGGCCGGGTAACGGCAACCCGACCGGATACCCCCGGTGCATAGGGGGCGGTGAACACCTCCTCGGAGGGGATATTCGCGTTGAACCGAACGCCGTCGCGGGTCATCCCGCCTCCGCCGATCCAGCGGGCGCGTTCGTGGAGGGGTACAATGAGATCGGTCCCGGTATCTTCAAAACGGAGCGTAGCGATAGCGAGCTCATCGAGACGGGCGCTTCGCTCCTCGAGGACCGCTCCGTAGTCCCGCCAGAACTGCACCGGATCCGGTGCATCGAGGCGAAGAATCGGTACCAGCAGTTCCCACATTCGGGTAAGGGCGTTCTCGCCGTCGGAAACCCCGAGAATTGCAGACGCCCACGCCGGCGCCGGGGGCGCCATCACCAGCCACTGCGTATGGTCCGCGGCAAGGGCACGCCGGAGGGACGCGTCGGTTTGCGCCACCGTTCCGTTGAGTACACCGGCACGACCCGCATCGATCCCGCTGAGCACCGACAGATCGACGGGCGCTTTCAACGACAGAAGCGCCCACTTGTCCCGGAGGAACTCCTCGTTTCGAGCGATCCGGTATTCCGGCATGTACTTCAGATCATCAGGCGCGCTCATATCGATACGACTGCGGAGAAATCTCGACGACTCGGGCCAGATATCTACATAGCGAACGCCCTGTCGGTACGCCTCGTCCGCCACGATCGACGCGATATCGATCTGTTCCGGTTCCATCTTGATCGCCAGAGACTGACCGCGTTGTACGTTCAGTCCCCCGACGGCGACCGCTGCAAAGCGCCGTTCTATCTCGTTTCGGTTCATTCGCCGATAGTAGCACGGTCCGTCCGAGGGAGTGTATACTTGGAGCGATGTCGACACACACAATCGTTATCGGCGACATCCACGGACGAATCGTTCCCTTCGAGGTTATCCTCGAGAAGATCGACGAACTCTACGGGTCGGATCTCAATGGCGGGACGATCGCTCTCGTCGGCGATCTGGTAGATCGCGGACCATCCAGCCGCGATGTGGTCGACCTCGTTGTTCGGGGTATCCGGGACGATCGGCTCATCTGCGTGTTGGGAAACCACGACGAGATGTTTCTTCAGGCGATCATTCTCTTTCGCCGGGACCTTCTCGAAGAGGCGGGACTCAACCCAGAGGAGCAGGAACGCCTGGTTGCGGGATTCCGGTTTGCCCGGGAACGGGTACTCCACCACTGGCTCGAACAGGGGGGTGTAGACACGATCAGAAGCTACGGCGGAGACCCGTACCGACCCGAGACGTGGCGCATTCCGCCGGAGCATATCGCGACGATCGCGACACTTCCCCTCGCATGGGCCAACGGTTCCGTCACGGTAACCCACGCCCGAGCATCGGAACACGCCGTTGACGAAGCGATTCGGTGGAAGGAGCGTCCGTGGATGATCTCCGAATCGGTCCGGAACGAGCTCCTCTGGAACCGAACCCCTGTACCGTCTCCCCACGGAACGATCCATGTCTGCGGTCATACCCCCCGGCGCGCGCCTCTCGAGGACGGAAAGACCCGGGAGATCGACACGGGATGCGTTTTCGGCGGTGTTCTCACCGCGTATATTCTCGAGGAAGACGCGTATATCGCTGTTCCCTGCGCGGATGATTATGCATCACAGTGAATAGATATTCGAATTCGGGGCAGATGGACTTGCCTTTCCCCGGTTTCTAGGGGAATTAAGAGCGAAAGAACATGCAAGGAGGAAACATGCGTAACGTTCTATTCACGGTTCTCGTTTTGTTGGCTCTCGGAGGTACGGCGTTTGGCGGCGGTCAGAAAGAAGAAGGTGGCGGCGGACCCCAGTTCGTCACGATCGGTACCGGAGGTGTCACCGGTGTATACTACCCGACGGGTGGTGCGATCAGCCGTATGGTAAACGCGAAAAGTGAGGAGTACGGCATCCGCGCATCGGTTGAATCCACCGGCGGAAGCGTCTTCAACATCAACGCCGTGCTCAACGGTGACCTCGAGTTCGGTATCTCTCAGTCGGATCGTCAGTACCAGGCGTTCAACGGAATGGCCGAATGGGATGGAAACGCCCAGGAGGACCTCCGGTCCGTTTTCTCGATCCACCCCGAATCGATTACCCTCATCGCCTCGGTGGACAGCGGTATCGAATCGATCGAAGACCTTGAAGGGATGCGGGTGAATATCGGGAACCCCGGTTCGGGGCAGCTCCAGAACTCCCTCGACGTGATGGGTGCATTCGGTCTCTCCGAGGATGATATCCTCGCTGAACAGGTCGGTGCCGTCGAGGCGCCCAGCCTCCTCCAGGACGGGCGGATTGACGCGTTTTTCTACACCGTCGGCCATCCCAACGGGAACATCACCGAAGCGACAAGTGGACGCGTCAGGGTGCGGATCGTCGACATCGCCGGTCCCGAGATCGATGAACTGATCGCTCGCCTTCCCTACTACGCCTCCGCCCAGATCCCGGCGAGCCTCTATCCCCAGTCGGCGAACGAGTCGGACGCGACCACCGTCGGTGTGAAAGCGACACTGATCTCCGCCGCCGACGTCCCCGACGACGTGGTCTATGCTGTCACCAAAGAGGTGTTCGAAAACTTTGAGGAGTTCAAGGCATTGCATCCGGCGTACACCGTCGTTACCAAGGAAAGCATGCTCGAAGGGCTTTCGGCTCCGCTCCATCCCGGCGCGGTTCGATACTACGAAGAGGCGGGGCTGATCGACCTGATCAACCCGGCGATCCTTCCGTAACGATACCGTCTGTTGAACCGGCTCACCGGTGGGCACCGGTGTGCCGCTCTTCGCTATAATACGACAAAGGTAACCCCAGGAGAGGATAGAAGCGTATGGGCGAAAACCGGGAACTTGAACGCATTCTCCAGGAAGAAACGGGGGTCACCCGGCTCTACCGGAAGTTTGATTACTGGCTTATCTACGGCACAGCTCTCGCCTGGGCGTTGTTCCAACTCTCTCTACCACGTCTCTTGATTCTTGACAGCGTCACGATCCGATCGGCACATCTTGCCTTTGCGATCGCCATGGTATTTCTCGGTGTTCCCTTTACACGGAAACACTCCCGGGACATTCCAGGACTGCACTCGCTGAAGCACACGCCGCTGATCGATTTTTTCATAGCGGCACTCGCCGTCGTGGCAGCGCTCTATATCGTTCTTGATTGGGAAGGTATCTCGTCGCGGATGGGCATGCCGATCACCCGGGATATCGTGATGAGTGTCACGTTGATCGTGCTCCTCTTCGAGGCGAGTCGCCGTGGAATCGGGATCCCGATGGTGATCATCGCTCTCTTTTTTACATTCTACGCGTTCTTCGGACAACGCATGCCGGGGGTTCTTGCGTGGCGCGGTGTCAGCCTGACGCGCTACACGAGCCAGATCGTCCTGTCCACGGAGGGAATCTTCGGAATTCCCCTTGATGTGTCTGCCAGGGTTGTCTATCTCTTCGTGCTCTTCGGGGCGCTTCTGGAGAACTTCGGGGCCGGTCAGTTTTTCAATCAGATCTCGATCTCACTCCTCGGCAAGTACAAGGGAGGACCCGCGAAGGCCGCCGTCGTCTCCAGCGGCTTTACCGGTCTGGTAAGCGGGTCCAGCATCGCCAACGTCGTGACCACCGGTACCTTCACGATCCCCCTGATGCGGAAGGTCGGATACCCCGCGAAAACTGCCGCGGCCACGGAGGTTGCCGCCAGCACCAACGGGCAGCTGATGCCGCCGATCATGGGTGCGGCGGCGTTTATCATCGCCGAATACCTTGCCCTCTCCTATTTCGAAGTGATCAGGGCCGCCGTGATCCCCGCCGTGGTGAGTTACATTGCCCTCTTTTATATCACCCACCTCGAGGCATCCAAGCTCGGTCTCAAAGGGTTGCCTGCGGCGGATATCCCCCGCTTCTTCGAGGTTGTAAAGGGAGGGTTCCACCACCTGATTCCCCTGTTCATCCTGATCTGGGAGCTCGCAGTTCTGCGGAGAAGCCCCAACCTCGCGGTCTTCAATGCGATCGTGATCCTCGTTGCGATCTACTTCATCCGGGAGTTCATCGAAGGGTTCCGCGTGAAAGAGCGTCCGACGGAGGTGCTCCGTCGCGTCATGAAGAATCTCGTGAAGGGACTCATCAACGGGAGTCTGAATATGCTCCCCGTCGCTCTTGCAACGGCTACCGCCGGCGTGATCGTCGGTATCGTAAACATGGGCATCGGCAGCCGGATCGTACAGATGGTGGAGGTCCTCTCTCACGGGAATGTGTTCCTCCTCCTCCTTATTACCGCCTTTGTCAGCCTCGTGATCGGGATGGGATTGCCGACAACGGCAACGTACATCGTGATGGCGTCGATCACCGTACCGGTGATTACCCAACTCGGAGCGGATATCGGCCTGATTATACCCGCGATCGCTGCTCATCTGTTCTGTTTCTATTTCGGGATTCTTGCGGACGATACGCCACCGGTGGGGCTTGCCGCGTACGCCGCGGCGGCGATCGCAAAATCGGACCCGATACCTACCGGTATCAAGGGGTTTATCTATGACCTCCGGACCGCGGTGATACCATTCATGTTCGTATTCAATCCGATGCTGCTCCTCGTCGGCGTGGAAGGGTGGATCCCGGGGCTGATGATATTTGCAACAGCAACGCTGGGAACTCTGGCGTTCACGAATGCGGTGCAGGGATGGGCACTGGTACGGAACAAATGGTTTGAAGTGCCGGTGTTTCTGGCCGCTTCGGGTCTGTTGTACCTGCCGAACGTCGTCGTGGAGTATCTCGGGATCGATCCGGGACGGTACTATCTGGTATATCCTCTTGGCATCATCGTGTACCTCCTGGCCTTCGGTATCCAGAAGCTGCGGATCAACATCACTACGGGTACGCCGGCGGTTTCGTAAAGCGCAACGCAGGTGTGGCGGCGATCACCCGCTGATCACGCCAGCAGCTGTATACGGCTGAACACGTAATCGAGACTGTCTTCTTTGATCACGATCCGGGAGAAACGCGTTCCTTCCAGGGGTGTGTCGGTCTTGGACCGGTACTGCATCAACTTCTGTTTGATCGCCGTGTCATACCAGTAGACCAGGCGGATTCGTCCGCCGTCGATCTCGAGACCGGTCATTCCCCGTTTTCCAAGAACGCACCCGGAGTTGAACACCGCCGGCACGAGGAGGTGTTCCTGGTACAAACTTCTGCTCTCGTCGATTTGGTCGCTCTCGGTCTGAAGTTCGATCAGCTCCGCCTTCAACCAGGCGATCCGTTTCTCTATCTTCTTCTGTTTCTTGCTTCGCGGGTACTTTCGGCACAGTCGCTCGATCTCGAACTGGATCGAGTCGTTCTTCGACATCGACTCAAACAGGGGACGATGGGTATGTCCGATCACCGCAAGAATCTTCCGGGAACTGGCGAACTCATACACCAGACGCTCCATCTTGAATCGTTTCCGGCTGTCGGCGGCGACAGTAACGTTCCCGATCGAAAGGGGGTTCGCGAGGTACCGAAGGACAAGACTGATGAGGTTGTTGTGGTGTTCGTATCGCCGGAACGTCTGGTGACCGTGAAATACAAACAGGTCACCCGCGTTGTGGCTCAACCGAAGTCCCTCCTCGACGGGCTCGATGAAGAGCTCCGGCCAATCCTTGCTTCCGTGCATCGCGAAGGGGCCGACACCGGGACCGCCCTCAAGAAGGTCCAGATCGTGGTTTCCAACGATCCGGGTGAGTCCCCCTTCGGCGGCGACGTCCGCGAACGCCTCGTAGATGCCCGGCCAACGCCGGACAATCGAACGGAGAGGGAAACGCTGCAGTTCCTCCACGTCACCGTTGAGGACGAGATGGTACTTTTCGGGGGCATAGAATCCCTTGAGTACCTTTTCAAACATCTCCCCGTTGTGGACGAAGTCGTCGTTCCGGGAACCGTTTCCCATGTGGAGATCACTGAAGATCACGATCCGGTCGTGCGGCTGCAATGTACGCACCGGTACGCGATCGTACAGCCGCTCCAAATTGTCACTACTGAACTCTGCTGCCGTCACCGTTCGCATCGTATGTCGCATTTGTTATGCTTTTGTTATAGTTGAAAAAAACCGATCTGTAAAACAGGGGTGCACGTATTCCGCTACGGGTTGGTATACTATCGAGTGAAAGGGTGGGTCTGAACAGACATGCAGCCACATTTTGTTGCCTTTGATACGAAGCAGCGGGAAGAGTTGCTTTCGCAGACCGGTAACTTCTCTCCCGGAGAACGCGACGGGTTTCACAAGCTGTGCCAGAACTGGCAGAGCCGCATCCCCTATAATCGGTTCGCCGGCCTGCTCAACCGGGGAGACGGAGCGACCACGTCGGACCTCCACTCACTGATGACGAAGCTTCGAAAGGCGGGATACGGCCTTATTCGTACGAACGTCCAGGAAGGACAACGACAGAGAGAGGCGATCATCCTGACCGACCCGTTCAGCCGGGAGTTTGTGAGCGAACTGCTGGACGAGTACTTCAACGACCTTCTCGAGTCGATCGTCAATCCGATGCCCCTCCTCTCGATGATCAACGAAGAGTTCTCCGGTTTCCCGACCCGAGAGTTTACCCAGGTCTCTTCCGACGAGTTGGCGAAAGAGTACGCAACGGAGGAACACCCGGAAACTCCCCTGGCAATACAGACCCTTGACAATGATCGCCTCCTCGTAACGAGGGGAAAGTTGCGTCCCTTCATCACGGTAGCGATGCACAAACTGCGCTATTACCTCAGCAATACGACCATTCTCGAGCTTGCGGCAAAACTCCTCGACACGAGCCTGATCGCCCTCAAACAGAAGATCGCCGGAAAGGAACCCGCTCTCTGGCTCTCGGTGACCAAGGTCATCGTCGACAAGAGACGCGATTTCGACGCTCTCAGAACCGCCAGTATTGATGCAAACTTTTATCATGCGGCGTGGCTGCTCCGACGCCTACTCGAGTCGCAGATCACCGAAGCGGAGCAGAAGAAGAAAGAAGCGGAAAACCGACAGCTCGACCTCGAGGCGATCGCGATGGCCGTCAAGGAAGCACCTGAGGGGTGGATGGAGCAGGAGCAGCTTACCCGGACGCTCGAGAGCGTCAGGGAAAAATACGAGAACTCCTTCGATTCCTTTACCGACGAGTTCTACGAGAAATACGTCCACGCCCGGGGAAAAAACAGCCTTCCGAAAGTCGTACAACTGGGGACGCGATACCTTCATCGGGACCGTGTGTTTCCTCTCTTTCTCGGACACTTCCGGACCACCGAAGACGATCTGAAGCTGATCTTCATCACCCGTATGGAGCAGCTTCTCCGAAGCGGCAATTCCGGTGGGGACACGACCTTCGTCGACCTCGACAGCTTTGACGCCGCGATTCTCGAGATCATCCGACAGCGAGATCCCTTCCTCGCAGATCTTATCGAAAAGCCGGCTATTCTCGCAGAGGGAATGATCCTCCACGCGAAGCAGAACAAGCTCGTCAACGATGTAACCGAACTGAAGCAGCGCCTGGCGATCTACTTCGATCCGGAGACGATGAAACCGTTGCCCCTCCACGAGTGGTTCAACCTCCGTCTTCTGGAGATATTCGAAACCGCGTTCGAGAAGCTCCCGATTCTCAAGCGCATCTGGATACGCCTCACCGGGAAATACGAGAGTTTCCGCAACCGATACGTCGGACAGAGCGCGATCCGCCGGCAGGAACGGGAGTCGACGGCGTCGTACACCGACTCTCGGGAAAGAGTGGACCGGGGACGACTTCGCGAGGGAGGATCCGAACGGCGAGGCGGTACGGAGGCGATGCGAGGCAGAGATCGCGCCTCCTCTACCGGTTCGCGGGACCGCGGGAGAGGTGGTACCGTCCGGAGAAGCGCCTCGACCCCCGGCGGTCGGAGCGGTGCCGGCGCCCACAGCGGTTCCGCTTCGGACGCCGCTGTAAAACGGGCCTACACAAAAAAACAGGTCGACTCCGCCTGGGAGCAGTTCGGCAGTTCGATCAAGAAAAAGGACTGACCGTCTATCCCGGACTACTGCATCGAAAGGGCTTCTTTTGAGCTACACGATCACGATCGTCGGAACCGGTCTCCAGGGCATGCACATACTCCGCCGTATCGAGTCCGATCCGTCGTTCCACAACGTTTCGGTGGTAACGATAGACCCTTACCCGGAACCATTCCATCTCTGGTATCGGCGTACCGAGAACTGCGGAATGACCCATCTCCGGTCGCCGGCGAGTCACGGGATCCATCCCGCGTTTCCAACGATCCGTCGCTTCGGAGCGCGTCGATCCGACTCTCTCACTGCCCCGCTCTTCGTCCCACCCTATCACCGGCCGTCACTCCAGCTGTTCAACGAGCATATCCGGCACGAAGCGGAACGATCCGATCGGCGACGGCGGCACATCACCGGGACCGTCGAGGGGGTGGATCTCGGGGCGAGCACGATACACCTCTTCGGCACGACCGATCACTACCGACATTTTTCCGTCACGTGTGACGCAACGATTCTTGCCCTCGGTTCCCCTCCCCCCTGGGTACCTCCGTGCTTTGCAGCGGTTATGACCGCTACCTCCCGAATCGCCCATATCTACGACCTCTCCTTCGATCGTTCCCGACTTGCTCCGGACGGGCGTGTCGCCGTTGTAGGAGGCGGAATCGGAGCGGTCCAACTGGTTCTCCATCTCGCTCATCGCGGTTTTGACACAACGCTGTGGAATCGGGATCCTCTCGTCCCGTCTCAGTTCGACAGCGACCCGTGCTTCGTCGGTCCCCGTTGCGGAGACGCATTCCGCCGGATCCGGGACTATCGGGAGCGGCGTCGAGTCATCGATGCCGAACGGCGTCCCGGGAGCGTTCCTCCGGACCTGCTCGCCGAACTCAACGACGCCGTCGCTGCAGGAAGGGTCCGCCTTCTCTCCGGTGAGGTTCACAACGCGCAGATTATCCCGTATCGCGTCGGAGAGGAGCCTCCCGGACGGAGCGGTTCCGCCCTTTCCGGAGCGATTCACGCCGCCCCTTCCGTGGGGTATCCGCATGGGGAACCCGGGATCCGGATTCTCCTGACCGGCTCATCCGATCGATCCACCGTGACGGAGGCGTTCGATTACGTGATTCCGGCAACGGGATTCCGCCGGGAACCACCGGCGAACGATCTGGTCGCATCGATCGCACGGCGAAACGGCCTGGCGATCGACGATGACGGATACCCGATCCCCGACGGGGCACTCCGGTGGAGACGATCGACGATGCCGCGGGATCACGAGGGTGTACCGGGGAATGACGATCGGAGATCTTCAAACGGACACATCCCACCGGATCCGGCAGCGTCGGTACCGATCTATCTCACCGGCGCTCTTGGAGAACTCGAACTCGGCCCGCCTGCGAGAAACATCATCGGGGCGCATCTGGCTGGTCGCCGGATCGTTCCCGATATCGGGAGACGGATCACCGATTCTCCCCGGTGATCCGTCACTCTCCGAGCAGCTCCAGGTTTTCCTGGCTGTATTGGTATTCGAGAATCGCCGCCTCGATCGAGAGAAACACCATCGGAAACACGACGTTATGAAAATAGGCGCGCTGGGCGATCTCGTCCTTCTTGCGCTCGTACCGCTCCTCGTAGTGACTGCGGCCCCGGCGGACGTACTCCTCGTACGTTGCGAAGGGAAGTGCCTCGTCCGGGTCCTCCACGGTCCGGTTTACCAGGTCCTGGTATTTACCCAGCTTTTCCATCATCCCGAAGATCGTAAATTTCTCCTGGAGGATACGGTCCGCCCCTTCTCTGCTTCCCGTCCGTCCTACAAGGTGGTGTGCACGCTGGGGGTACATCAGTTCATAGATCTCGAGACGACGCAGCACGACCCCCGCGGTAACCAGGGTATCCTCGATCGCGTCCATCACATACCGGTTCCCGCGGTAATAGCGGATCAGATCGACGATCTGCTGCGCACCGTACCGGTGGTGTTCGAGAAGCGCCTGAGACTGTCTGGCGATCTGTTCCGGAAGCCCGGGATTCACCTGTATACTGCAGGTGTCATAGACTGCACCACTCTTCTCCTTGACCACAACCGAACGGATCGCGAACAGTTCCTCTTTGGTTATGTTGCGGTATCTGCCACCGAGGGCGTGGGCTTCCCGGCGGAATCGCTCGTAATATTCGTCGGCGATTCCCTGTTCATCGAGCATCTCGTAATAGCGGCGAGAGATTCTGAGACCTCCAACCGGAGCCGTCGTCTCCATCCGCTTCGCATCGATTACGGGCATGCCGATAACGTCCCACTGTCGTGCACCTTCGGGCCCGAAGTTACCGATCGTTACCTCTCCGAGGTTTGCACCGACACGAATACGGATCTGGAACATCGCCGACAGAGGGTTTGCGATCGCATCGTCGCTCCGGAGGCGCTGGATGATCGCGAAGGCGCGTACAAGGGCGTCTCTGTCGATTTCGGTAGCAGCATCGTCAAGAAAGCGGGCATCGGCGTTGTTGAAATGAACGCTCACCCGTTGCATCTCCACGCAGGTGTGAAACAGCTGTTTCGCGATATATCGCTTGACCCGTCCCGGATCTTCGAGGGCACGAGCCTGGGAGTCGATAAGACCGCCATAGTGAAACATAAGCGAGTCGCCTTCGATCTTGTTCAGGTATCCGCCGTGGCGACGGAGTACCGAATTGAAGGCGGTGTAGAGGCCGTTCAGCACCTCCTGGTTCTCTTTCGGGGTGAGAAACTTTGACAGAAACGTGTAGTTCGCGATATCGATGAATCCGACACCGATCTCGGACTCTTCACTTTCCCGGGGGATGCCCCCTACTTCGATAATCGCGTCGACCAGTTGTCTCGGCAGGTAAAACTCTTCAATTTGCGCACGGAGATCGACGGACATGAAAATATGCTACTACGTCCGGAGGGGCACGACAAGAGTCGTATCACCCGGCCAGGATTTTCTCGAATTCTTCTTCCGAGATGATCGGGATCCCGAGTTCCCGGGCTTTCCGGTTTTTCGACGACCCCGAATCGGGTTCGTTGGTGACGAGGTAGGAGAGTTTTCCCGAGACGGAGGTGCGTACCTCGCCCCCGCGGCTTCTGACGGCTTCTTCAGCCTCCGAACGGGTCCGGCCGGTCAGGGGACCGGTAAAACAGAAACTGACACCACCGAGGTCAGGGCCCCCTTCCGAGGGGTTGCGATTGGGTGCCTCGATCTCGATCGCGCCGGTTTCAAGAAGGCGGTCCATCTCGTCGGAAACAGCATTGAGCCCTTCAACGATCTGCCTCGCCGTCGTCCTGGCGATCCCCTCTGCATCGGCAAGCGCTTCGGGACCGGCGCTGCGAAGGGCATCAAGGGTATCAAAGCCGGCGTCCACGACTTTCGCAATCTTCAGTTCCGCGATACCTCCGATATCGAATCCCGCCACGAACCGCGCCAGCGGCACGGTTCGCACGCGATAGAGGTTGTCGAGTACTTTCCGGGCGCTCACCTCACCCATCCCTTCGAACCTGGCGATCTCGTCCCACCGGAGTGTATACAGATCACGGATCTCCCGTACACGCCCGCTCTCAAACAGCTTCGTGAGGAGAACGTCACCGAAATCGCGAATATCGAGAACGTCGAGCCACTTTCGCAAGCGATGATAGGAGCGCCGCGGGCACGCCGGGTTTGGACAGTAGAGGCGTTTCCCCTCGTTGACCAGTTCCGTGCCACACGTCTCGCATCGCGTCGGGATCTCGATCTCCCGGGCGTCCTCAAGGTCGCGAACGAGGCGCTCGATCTTGGGAATGATATCTCCCCGCTTCGTGATGATCACCTCACTCCCGATCTTGAGGCCCATCTCCGCGATCAACTCCGGGTGGACCAGACTCGCCCGACGTACCGTCGTTCCCGCAAGGCGGACGGGATCGACGATCCCGACAGGGGTGTAGAGGTGTCCCGACTCGCTCCATTCCACGTCGCGCAGGACAGTCAACGCTTCCTCGGCGGAGAACTTGAAGGCGATCTGCTTCTGCGGGCGCGCCCGCTTCATATCTTCGATATCGATCTCGGGTCCCTTGACGACGAGGCCATCGATGTCGTAATCGATATCGCGTCGTTTCTCCGTTACCAGGTCCCGATAGTGGACAACCTCTTCCGCCGTGGCAAACACGGTGTAGGGAACGATATCGAACCCCTGCCGCTCGAGCCAACGCAGCTTCCCCTCCTCGGTGGAGAACTCGCGAGTTGAACCCGCGCTGTGAGCGTCGTAACAGAGAACACGAAGGTATTCGCTGCCGACACCGTCTTTTCGCTTCATCAGTCCGTTCGCTGCGTTCCTGCAGTTCGCCTTGTCGGAGAAGTGACGTTCATGGATATGGTGTTCCATGATCACCTCTCCACGAACAGCTCCGGTGAACCCTTCCTTCAGCACCTGCGGAACACCCTGCATCCGGCGGACGTTTGGTGTGATATCGTCACCCCGTGTTCCGTCTCCGCGAGTTACACCGTAGGTAAAACGTCCATTCCGGTACTGGAGCTCGATACTGGCCCCATCCAGTTTGTACTGAACGATAAACGCTGCGTGTCCGACCCGGCGCGCCCATTTGAGAAACGTTTCTTCCGAGCTCGCTTTCTCCTGGCTCCCCATCGGCATCAGGTGCTCCCGCTTGGGAAACACCGAGGAACGATCTTCGCCGACAGTGGCAAACAGCTCATGGTCCGGGGCGAGTTCCTGCAGTTCGTCCCAGAGAGCGTCGAATTCGGCGTCGGAGATCTCCGGCTCGTCATTGTAATATTTGTCCTGGTGGTACCGGATCAATCCGGCAAGCTCTTCTATCCGGTCGTTCATCAAGAACTACTATACCGGAAAGACGTATGGGGGGAACATAAAAAAAGGCCTGCGAGGAAAGGAGGTGAACCCCGCAGGCCAGACACTGCTGACTCATCCAAACAAACAACGTTTCCGACCGGGAGTTACATCGTTCTGAGAAATTTTTTCATCTTGACGGAGGTCTGCGGCGGGCGCCCTCGCACCGGGTGCTACAGCGGGCGCCCTCGCCGGCGGGGCTGTGGAGCCGGGGGCCTCGCCGGCGGTGCGACGGCGGGCGCAGCTTCTCCGGCGCTTACCGTCTCCCTCGGCTCCGTCATTCCGATCGATAGAGGGGATGAATCTTTTTCCGGTACTCCTCGTATCCCTCGTCGGCGTGATACGAGGACCGGACGAGGGGGCCGGCATCGCAGTGAACGAATCCCTTCTCCAAAGCGGTTTCCCTGAGAGCATCAAACTCCGCCGGGTTCCAGTACCGTTGGACCGGCAGGTGCGTACGCGAGGGCTGCAGATACTGCCCGATGTTCAGCAGCCCGACACCCACCGACCTCAGGTCGTCCATCGCCTCTTCGATATCGGTTACCGTCTCGCCAAGACCGAGCATGATACTGCTTTTCGTTACGATCGAAGGATCGATCTCCCGGGAGAGACGGAGTACTTCGAGAGATCGGTCGTAGTCGCTCCGGGACCGGACCTGTCGCGTCAGGCGTCGTACCGTCTCGATATTATGGCTCATGATCTCCGGTTTTGCCGCGATCACAGCAGCGATCGCCGCGGGGTCCCCGAGGAAATCGCCGGTCAGGACCTCTACGGTGCACCCCTTTGCGATCGAATGGATCGCCCGGACCGTCGCCGCCATCACCTCGGCGCCGCCGTCCTTCAAGTCGTCGCGGTTCACCATCGTGATCACCACGTGACGAAGCTCCATCTTTCGTACCGATTCGGCTACCCGTTTCGGTTCACCGTAGTCTACGGCACCGGGAAGCCCCGTCTTCACCGCGCAGAATCGGCAGCGACGGGTGCACGTATCCCCGAGAATCATGAACGTAGCGGTGCGGTGACGCCCCCAGCACTCATGGATGTTGGGACACCTCGCCTCTTCACAGACCGTATTCAGCCGCTCTTCTCGCATCAACTGCTTGAGATACCGGAAGCTGTCGTTCGTATTGAGTTGTATTTTGAGCCAGTCAGGCTTTCGCATCGTATCGGCACACATCTTCTCAACGGTATACCAACACACTGGTGAGCGCAAGAGTTCGGCCGGGGACCGCCAGGCGCGACGGGGTGTCCGCCTTCCCGGCACCAGCCGGGTCCGACCACGTGCCGGGACCGGCACGGACCGGATTCGCCCACGGGTCCGGTGCTGTCCACGGGCCCTGCCGGCACAGGAGCGGTCCTTCTCCGGATTGACAGATCCCGGTCCCGACACATACTGTACTGCGATGAAGATCCGCTACAACGCCCCGGTAACGCTGACCTTTGCGCTCCTTGCGTCGGCGACGTTGATACTCGACCAGACGGTCTTTCCACAACTCCTTGAACGATTCTTCGTTATCGGACCGTCGATGAACCCTGCAAACCCGGTGGACTATTTCCGGCTGATATCCCACGTGATCGGTCATTCGAGCTGGGTGCATCTGATGGGGAACTTCGCGTTCATCCTCCTTCTCGGACCGATCCTCGAGGAGAAGTACGGTTCTACAGGGCTCTTCATCATGATCGTCGTTACCGCCGTTGTGACGGGGTTAATCAACGTGCTGTTTGTCCGGGGCGGGCTCCTTGGAGCAAGCGGCGTTGTGTTCATGATGATCCTCCTCGTCTCGTTCACCAACATTCGACAGGGAGAGATACCACTTACCTTCATCCTGGTGGTAGTACTCTTTCTGACGCAGGAGGTGGTCGATTCCCTCCGGAACGATTCGATCGCGCAGTTCGCGCACATCGCCGGGGGCATCATCGGAGGGACCTTCGGTTTTATGCGTCCCGGTCGAACCGGGTAAACCCGGAGAAGGAACCGTAGCCATGGCAGAGATGATAGAAAAAATTGCGCAGATCCGCGCCCGTTTCGCGGAAGTTGAACGGCTTGTCGCCGACCCGGATCTCCACAAGGATCAGAAACGTGCGGTAGAAACGATGAGGGAACACGCTCGTCTCTCCGAGATCCTCGAAGCGTACGAACGCATCGACACGTTACGGCGACAGATTCGCGAGAACGAAGAGCTCCTTCACGGCGAAGAGGATCCGGAGATGCGGAGTATGGCTGAAGAGGAGCTCGGCCCCCTCCGGGAAACACTGGAACGGGAGGAACAGCGATTTACCGTGCTTCTGATACCTCCCGATCCGCTGGATTCGAAGAATACGATCATGGAGATCCGCGCCGGGACCGGTGGCGATGAGGCTTCTCTCTTCGCTGCCGATCTGTATCGGATGTATATACGGTATGCGGAATCGATGGGGTGGAAAACTGAACTGATCGAGGCCAACGAATCAGAGGTCGGCGGCTTCAAGGAAGTTATCTTCTCGATCACGGGAAACGAGGTGTACAGTCATCTCAAATTCGAAAGCGGTGTTCACCGCGTCCAGCGGGTGCCGACGACGGAGAGCGGGGGACGAATCCACACCTCAGCGGTAACGGTGGCGGTTCTGCCGGA
>JBKHFT010000018.1:0-31500 GCA_046540055.1 Alkalispirochaeta sp. | reverse complement strand
GCCGCGGTGAGCAGCTTTCGCCGCCACCGGAAAATGCCGTTCGTCGTGATCGGAGTGTTGCAGCTTGTGATTCTTCTGGGAGTAGCGCTCCCGGTATTAGGTATCCTGTTACGTTCTTTTCTCTGATCACCGGGCGGGGCCGGGAATCGTCGGTAACCCGTCACCGGGCGGGACCGGGAACCGTCAGTAACCCGCCTCGAGATCCGCTGCACCGTCGACTCCGGCGGGCATCCCCTTCCGGATCCAGTCGATCAGTCTGGCGACGACATCGTCAGCACTCGCTCGCGTAGCCGGGGTGAGGTATCCTCCGAGGTGCGGCGAGAGGACCACGTTATCAAACCCTTCGAAGGGAAACCGCGAGGGGTACTCCCGGGATCCCGGTGGATCGGGGTAGCGATACCATGTGTCAAGACCACAGGAGATCCGGCCGGCGGCGACTGCGCGAAAGAGCGCCTCTTCGTCGATCACATCCCCCCGGCCGACGTTTACAAGTACACCGTCTGAGAGTAGCTTGAGTCGGTCCGAGCCGATCAGCCCTGTTGTCTCCGGTGTGCTCGGAAGCGTGACGATCGCCGCATCGGCGGCGTGTAACGCCGCATCGAGGTCGGTGTACACCTCGTCGAAGAGGCCGGAGGGAATCCCGTCGATACCGGAGCGACGGCGAACGCCGATGATCGTCGAACCGAAGGGACGGAGAAATCTTGCGACCCACGTCCCGATCGAACCGGTACCGATAATCGCGATCGTCATCTCCGAGAGCGATCGCCACGCGATCTGTGGGGGTTCGCCGGCGGCGAAACCGTGCCATCGCCCGGTGCGCAGGTCCCGGTCACCGGGTACGATCTTCCCGGTGACCGCGAGGAGGAGCGCCAGCGCCCGTTCCGCCACCCATCGACCGTTGGCGTGGGCGTTGACGACTGCTACATCCCGTCGTGCCAGATCCGAAAGGGGCAGGGTGTCGACTCCCGCTTTCGGTACCGCGATGAACCGCAGCTTCGGCAAGAGTCCAAGGTCGTGTTCCGACAAATCGTAGGCGACGAGGGCGACCGTTTCCCGTCTGATCTCCTCCGGTACCAGGGCAAGGTCCGGGCCGTGATGGACGGGAAGCTCGATCCCGTTCCGTATCCGCTCGCGCTGGTGGTGCCACAGGTTGTTTTCGGGTGTTTTCAGAATGACGTTCACGGCTCCCGATTGTAGTGTTTTTCGGCGGACTGCGAAAGCGGCGGGTATCCACACCGGCGGATACCCGGACCGGCGGATACCCGGACCGGCGGATACCCGCACCGGCGGATACCCACACCGGCGGATACCCAAACCGACGGACCGGGGCTACAATGCACCCAGGATGGAATATGTTCTTGCCCTCGATATCGGCGCCGGAGGCAGTACGAAGATCGCCCTCTGCGCCTCGCCGTTTCAGATCGTTGGAGAAGAGGAACTGCCGATTGCGGAGTACGGAAGCAACTTCGACGAGTATACCGCGTCTCTCGTTCGCCGGGTGACGCGCCTGATGCACCGGGTCGGGGTGACCGAATCGGATCTCCGGGCGATCGGTGTCGCCACCGCGGGTATCCTCGGGCGAGACGGAACGTTTCTTCTCATCAGCAATATCCCGATTCTTCAGGGATACAATCTGAAAGAGTGGCTCGCGAGGTACTACGCGGTACCCGTCGGGATCGATAACGACGCGAACGCCGGAGGGCTCGCGGAGTGGAGCGTCCTTGGTGTTGATCTGCTCTATTGGGTATTCGGAGGCGGGTGGGGAGGTGCGTGGATCTCCCGGGACGGTCGGGTACAGTTTCCCGCGACCGATTGGGACGGTGATGATGCGACGCTTCATCCGACAAGCGAGCCGGGGTACGCGATTCCTCTCTCAAAGATGATGCTCCGGGAGGTGTTCAACGAGGTCGGAGCGACCTACGAACGCCTCGAGAGCGGTCTTCGCGAGGAATTCGGAGGGGATGAGCGTGCCCTCTACGGGCCGTCGGGAGACCCCGATTCGATCCGGGCGGAGGTGATCCTCAGCGGACCGGGGCGGCGGCGGTTGTTTCGCGCCGTTGTAGGCGACGACGACTTCTACGAGCGCTTTCTTGACATGCACGAACTCGACCAGATGGCTGATCCTTCCCGGGCGGGGAAGTACATCTCGAAGCTTTCGAGTATGCGCGTTGAGGCCGCGGTCAATACCGACCGTCTCTACGGCAAGATTCTCGCCCATGCGACGCGGTACATGATCAAACGTGCAGCTCTCGACGGCCTCGCCGAGGGTGTCCCGATCTGCCTGGGAGGAAAGCCGAGTTACGCCCTCCCGTACTTCGGACCGAGTACTCAGCGGTTCCTCGGAAAGTTCGGACTCTTCAACTACCTTCGTCCGAGTGTGATCGACGAGCGCGGTCTGAATGCGAATGTCGTGGGAGCAGCGGTTCTTGGGGAGCAGGCGTATGCCGGGGTTCCTGGAGGTAGTGAATCCACAGTGCTGCGTGGAGGATGATCTCCGAGAAGATCCGCATCAGAAAGAGGAAGAGCACTGCCGATGCGAGAACGCCGTAGACCAGAAGGCGGCGTCCCATACCACGAACGATAAACCCCGAGAGGTACCCCGCTCCCTGCCACAGAAGTGCAGCGACCAGAAAGACCGGTGCACCGACGCGAAACGGTATCGCCCGCCCCGCGGCGAGCCGGATGATACTCCCGATCGTTGCGGAGAGGACGATCACCGCACTGCCCCGGGCGACACCGGTTATCACGACCGGTGGCAGAGGGATCCGTTCACTCCCGAGCTCTGCTACCAGTGTTATCAATGCGGTGGCGTAGATCAGGATCAGGAAGCCCGCGGTCAACAGGAGCGCCCGGATCTGTCCTCGTGCCGGGGAGACGGGAATACCGAGACCTGCTCTCACGACCCGGTGGACGTCGAAGAACAGGATGTGAACCGAAACGAGAAAAACCGCGATCGTCGCGATCGAGAGGGAACCGGGAGTGCCGGCAAAGCGGTCGAGGCTCGTGTTCAGTGCAATCCGGTACCCCTCGGGCAACATCGACAGAAACTGTCCTTCGATTATCCCCCTGACCTCGGGGGTCAGGTAGATGCTTCCCGCGAGGGTCAGAAGAAAGAGCAGCGGAACCGCCGCGAAGAGGGACGAAAAACTCAGCCCCTTCGCGAGGAGTGGTCCGTGAATCTGGATATAACGCCGCAAGACGGCGCGCAGGGCGTTCATGCCGGTATTGTGGTCGACCCCGGCGAAGAGAACAAGACGTGACCCAAGCCGTCCAGGGTTCTCACCGCCGGGGCAGGTCGGGGAGGCGTGCCGTCCGGGCGCGGACTGCGGGATGGAACGTGGCGGCTTTCTCGTCGGGGTTTCCGATTTTCCCTGTCGGAAGTTCAGATATCTGTTACAATATATAGCCGCAATACACATACTGAACGACCCACAGGAGGCCATTGATGGCAACAACGAAAACGCAGCTGATGGGGTTGTCCCTTTCGAGTCCCGTTATCGTCGGGAGTAGCGGGATGACGGGGAGCGCCACCGCGATCGGGAAGCTCGCCGACGCCGGAGCGGGTGCGGTGGTACTGAAATCGCTCTTTGAAGAACAGATCCGGATGAACATCGCCCGGGAAGCGGGAAAGGGCGGCGTGGTCTACGGACAGGACGATATTGACGGGTTTATCTCGTATTACGAGCGGAAACACTCGATCGACGGCTACCACACGATGATCCGGGACACGAAAAAGGCGGTGGAAATCCCGGTAATCGCGAGTATCAACGCTTCCACCGACAAAGACTGGCAACGGATCACCGGGGAGATCGCCGATGCCGGCGCCGACGCGATCCAGTTGAACCTCTTCGTTCCCTCCTTCGGTGACCCCGGAACGTCCCCGATTATCGAAGAGATTTACTGCAACGCCCTCAGGCGTGTGAAAGAAGTGGTCAACCTCCCGGTGGCGGTAAAGATCGGCACGAGCTTCACCAACATGACCCGGATTACGACGATGCTTGCCGACGCGGGAGCCGACGCGGTGGTGATGTTCAACCGCTACTACCAGCCGGATATCTCGATCGACGATTTCTCCGTCGGGAACGCGTCTGTCTACAGCTCGCCGACGGAATATGTGAACGCCCTGCGGTGGATCGCACTGCTCTCGTCGGATGTGAAGGTTCCGCTTGTCGGTGCCACCGGCATCCATGACGGGCCGACCCTCGTGAAGATGCTTGCCGTGGGGGCTCCGGCGGTGGAGGTGGTTTCAACGCTCTACAACAACGGGATGGACCAGATCGGAAGGATGAACGCCTTTCTGACCTCCTGGATGGACGACCACGGCTACGCGTCGATTGAGGATTTCCGCGGAAGGGCGAGCGCGATTGACCGGAACCGGTCCGATGCGTTCGAGCGCGTTCAGTACATGAAGTACTACGGAGACCTGAAAAGCTCCTGAGAAAATCGGATTCCCCCGCAATTTTGTGTTTACAGGGTAGTGCCTCCATGCTACCCTGTATTCAAGCACTAAATATATATCGATTGTAAGATATTGATTTGGGGGAATCCATGCACACAACACGTGGACGGATGTATCTCCTGGTCGGCTCGTTCGGCCTATGGGTACTGGTGACATCCAGCCTCGCGTGGCAGGAACTGTCCCTGGGTGTCGTCGTTGCACTCATCGTGACGTTTGCTGTCGGTCGGGGCGCAGAATTTTTCGGCGGGATTCGTTCGCCTGTGAGCGCGATCGTCGCACTCCCGCCGTACCTCCTTCGGTTTATCTGGAAACTGATACTGGCGAATCTCGATGTTGCCCGGCGCGTCCTCTCGCCGCAGGTTCCGGTGCAACCGGGGATCGTTGCGGTCCGAACGGGGATATCCTCCGATATCGGTCGCCTTCTCCTGGCGAACTCGATCACCCTTACCCCGGGAACACTCACCCTCGACGCCGGTACGGCAGTGGCTTCCACTCCCGGAACGGGGACCGCCGGCGGCAGCGGTGGCGGTGACGCCTCCGCCGGCAATGACGCTACCGGTGGCAATGACGCCTCCGCCGGCAATGACGCTACCGGTGGCGGCGTACTCTACGTCCACTGGATCGACGCACCCAGAGAGGGTGACACCTCTGAAGAGGTCGCGGGCGCGTTTGAAGCGGGCCTCGAAAGGATCGTGGAATGATACTGAATATCTCGTACGTCCTGATCGGACTGGGAGCGCTCCTGACGGCGTACCGCCTTTTTCGAGGACCTTCCGATTACGATCGTCTTCTTTCGAGCGATACCCTCGCGGTGATCGCCGTTGCATTCCTTGCGGTGTTCAGCGCAACCCCCGGGCGAACCACCTACCTCGACGTTGCGATCGTCTATGCGGTGATCGGATTCGTCGGTGTTGTGGTGATCGCCCGTTTTCTCCAGGGAGCGAACCGATGACGGTGGTGGGACAGATTCTCGTGTTGACGGGCAGTGTGTTTCTCTTTCTTGGTGGTCTCGGGCTGGTGCGAATGCCCGACGTATACAACCGCATCCAGGCGGGGACGAAAGCGACGACCCTCGGAGCGATGACGGTGATCCTCGGGACGGCGTTTCTCGCGCCGACGATCGCAGCGAAGGCGGTAGTTCTGATCATATTCATCGCTCTTTCGAACCCGATCTCTTCGAGCTCGATCGCCCGATCAGCGTATCGTTCCGGCGTAGGCCTCGGGCCGCAGGCGGTACGGGACGACTGGCGCAGTGCCGCAGGAGGTGAAGGATGAGCGGTGAAGCACTTTTTATCTCCGCTGCCGTTGTGTCACTCCTCCTGATCGGTATGGCCCTCGGTGCGATCGTTGTGAAAAGCCTCGTCTCGGCGGTTGTTTTCATGTCGAGCCTCAGCCTGCTCGCGTCGGTGCTCTTCCTCTTTGTCGCCGCACCCGACGTGGCGATCACCGAGGCGGCGATTGGATCGGGGCTCACGACTCTCGTGTTTGTGCTTGCCCTCTACCGGACGCGGTCTGCACCCGCCGAGGACGGCAGCGCACCGATGAACCGCGCCGACGAGAGCTCCCTGCACGTCCGCGCCGCAGCGGCGATGGGAGCGGGGATCGGTGAGAACGACGGCGATTCACAGGCGGATACGGTCACCGTGGCTGACGAGTCCCGGAAGGAGGTCTCCCGTGCGTAATGTTGTATCGATGCTGCTTATACTCGGATTCACGTTCTATCTCGTCACGTTTCTCGTACCGACCTTATCGGACGTTGACGACGCCGGTCGTGGTGTAGCCGCCGAGGAGATTATCGCGACCAACGCCGAAGAGACGGGCTCTGCCAACGTGGTTACCGCGGTGGTCGTCCAGTTCCGCGGCCTTGATACCCTCGGTGAGGTAACGGTGCTTTTCGTGAGCGCTCTGGGGGTTGCCCTCTTTGCGGGAGCGCTCCAGGACGGTGCGTTTCGCGAGATGTACCGTGATGGTGGTGGATTTGTTCTGCAGGCGGGGAGTCGCTTGCTTTTGCCGGTGATCGTCATGATCGGCGCGTATATCGTTGCCCACGGTCATCTCTCTCCCGGGGGTGGTTTTCCAGGAGGGGTGCTGATCGCGACGGCCGTTCTCGTTCTGCTTTTCACACGGCATGAGCAGCGTCTCCCGCACCCCCTGCTTGCAATATTCGAGGGTCTCGCGGGGATAGCATTCGTGGCGATCGGTCTCGCCGGACTCTACGGTCGTCCCGGCTCCTTTCTCGCCAACGTGTTACCTCTCGGGTCCTTCGGAACCCTCTTCAGCGCCGGATCGATCCCGGTGCTGTACGCGATCGTTGCGGTGAAAGTTGCTTCGGAACTGAGCAACCTCGTCAGTGGAATCAGTGGTCTCGACGACCACGAGGAGGTGGAGGCATGAGTCTTTCGATGATGTTATACGGAACCTCACTCATCCTCGTTCTGATCGGTCTGTACGGGCTCCTTGCCCGTCGGAATCTGATCCGCATGGTGATCGGCCTCAGTATCGCCGAGCTCGGGGTTAACCTCTTCCTGGTGACCGTCGGGTACGTTGACGGCGGCATCGCCCCGATCTTTCCCGGTGACGCCGCCCGCATGGTAGACCCGATTCCCCACGCCCTCGTACTGACGGCTATCGTGATCGGTTTCGGTATCACCGCCCTCGCCCTGACGCTGGTAATGCGTATCCACGCGTCACAGGGGACGATCGATACCGCCCGCATGAGGGGGTTGAAATGGTAAGTCCCGTTCTCTTTATCGCGATCCCACTGGCAACGGCGTTTCTGATCGTACTGGCCGGGAACCGGGGCGCCGCGAAGGTTTTCGCGGTCCTCGCGTCCGGCGCCGTGACGGCGATCTCCATCGGGTGGATCCTTCCGGCGGTTACCGGTGCCGGTACAGTTGTACCGGTTGAGGTTCGCCTCGGTGGTGTCGATGCACCGCTGGGAATCGCCCTCGTCCTCGACAGCCTCGGGGTGGGCCTTACGTTTCTCGTGTCGGTGAGTCTCCTCCTGGTGACGATCTACTCCCTGGGGTATATCCCGGCGGGGGCGGGGCTTCACGGCAAACGGCGCCCCGACGAAGTCCGGTACTACGCGGTACTGATGCTCCTTGGCGCGGCGTCGTTCGGCCTGATTCTGACCCGGGATCTGTTCAATCTGTTCGTCTTCTACGAGATCCTCTGTATCTCGTCGTATATCCTCGTCGCCTACGAGGAAGACGACCGCGCCCTCGAAGCATCGATGAAATACATGCTCCTCGGGTCGGTGGGGTCGCTATTGATGCTTGCGGCGATCGGGCTGGCCTATCGGGTGACCGGGAGCCTCGCAATGAGCGATGTTGCTGCCGCTCTGGCGGACGCCCCCGCGCCGTACGCACTGGTGACGGCGTTGCTCTTCCTCTTCGGGATGGGCCTCGAGGCGGCGATCTTCCCCGTCAACGCCTGGCTTCCCGACGCGCATTCCAGCGCGCCGAGCTCGATCTCGGCGGTTCTCTCGGGGTTCGTGATCGAGCTCGCCCTTGTCGTCCTTGTTCGCGTCGGAATGACCGTCTTTGCCGCCGTGGATCTCCTCTCGATACTGCCGGTCCTCGCGATCGCGGGGATCCTGGTGGGGGAGATCGCGGCGTGGGCGCAAAGGGAACTGAAGCGGACCCTGGCGTACTCGAGTATCGGACAGATCGGCATCATCCTTTTCGCCCTCAGTCTCGGAACGCGAATCGGTGCTCAGGCGGCGCTGGGGCACCTCTTCATGCACGCCGGCGCGAAGTCGGTGCTCTTCCTCGTGGCGGGATACTTCATCCTTCGTACCGGAAGTCACCGTATCGGCGATTACCGCGGCCTCGCCGCGCGGATGCCGGTGTCGGCAACGCTCTTCGCGATCGCGGCGCTTTCTCTCCTTGGTGTTCCTCCGTTGTTCGGATTCTTCACCAAGTTCCGGATCGTCGCTGCCGCGGCTGCCGCAACCGGCGGTGGCGGGGCCGGTTCGGGGATGATCTGGTTCGGTATCGCAGCGATCCTCTTCGGAACGGTCCTCGAGGGGGCGTACCTCTTCAGGATCGTGACGACCCTCTTTGACCGGACCGGCGCCGAGGTGGCGGTGAATGCCGGAGGCGCCACGGTGACGGAGCCGCGGGAGGTCGGAAAGGATCGCGCCGTACCGGCAGGGGTGAACCATCCGGCGGCGACGAGGGTACCCGCGGGTTCTGCTGAGCTCGACCTCCCCGCGATGGTGGCGGTCGCGGTGTTTGTTGCGCTCCTGCTCTTCGGGGGGCTCGTCCTTCCCCGGATCGACGGGATCGTGAATCCGGCGGCGATGGTGCTGGCGAGTCTTGGATAGGAGAAGCGAAGGATGATAAATACAACGCTGTTGTTGATACTACCCGTCGTCGGATTCGCCGTGAGCGCCCTGGCGGCCCTCGGCGGCGACCGTCTGGCAGGGCTCGGCAAACTGGTCGGGCTCCTCGGGTTTCTCGCCCTCACCGTTGCGGCGATACCGTTGCGGGAGACGATCGGAACGATCGTTCCCGGGCCGCAGGTGATGGGGTGGACGATGCAGTTCGGTCTCACTCCTCTGTCGTGGTACTTCGTAATGATGATCGCCGGACTGACGCTGTTGACGGTCATCTTTTCGATCGGCGCCCTCCGCAGAGGCGCCGGGTACCCGATGTACTACGCGTGGCTATTCGCGAAGACCTTCGGGATGTTCGGGGTCGTTCTCGCTCAGGACGTGCTCACCTTCTTTATTCTCTGGGAGATGATGAGCTGGGCAACGTACTTCCTGATGCAACAGGGCGTCGGCTCCGGTTCGGCCCCCGCGAAGGATGCGGCGAAAGGGTATCTGATCTACGCTCTCGCGGCGAGTATGGTTCTCTTCGCGGGGGTGATCTTCCTCGGATTCGGTGCCGGAGGTTTCTCCTACAGCGAGATCTCCGCGGTCATCGCGGGGTTTCCCGGGTGGGCGCTCTTTGTGGCGGTCCTTCTCACGATCGTCCCGATGCTCATTGAGGCTGCGGTCTATCCCGCCCACTGGTGGCTGCCCCCGGCGTACGCGGCGACGGAGACGGGAATCACCGCGTACCTCGCGGGGATCTCGACGCGGATCGGTGTGTACGGGGTGACGATCTTTCTCTTCGTGATCTTCGGCACCGGGGTGGTGGACGGGATGCTACCGATCCCGCGACTCGGGATCAGGAATATTCTGATGGGCCTCGGGGCGTTCACGATGGTGGTTCCGACCTATACCGCCCTCTTCCAGCACGATGCGAAGCAGCTTATGACGTGGCACAGCATCGGTCAGGGAGGATACATGCTCGTGGGCCTCGCGACGGCGTCGACCCTCGGCGTCGCGGGGGGCCTTTTCCATATCTTCAACCACCTGGCGTACGTCTCATTGATCGTCTTCAGCATCGCCGCGGTGGAGTATCGCACCGGCACGACGAACCTCAACAAACTCGGCGGGCTGATCAAGAAGCAGCCCATCGCGTACCTGGGATTGCTCTTCGGAATCATCGGGCTCGCGGGGATCCCGCCGATGAACGGCTTTGTCTCGAAGTGGCTGGTATATCGCTCGCTGATCCTCGGGGGGTATCCCTTCATCGCCCTCGCCGCGTTCACCGCGACGGTGGGCACGATCCTCTCGGTATACAAACTGATCCACAATATCTTTCTCGGACAGCTTCCCGAGCGGTACAACGATGTACGTGAGGTGGGACCGTTAATGCAGATCCCGATCATCGTGCTGATGATCGTCGTCTTCGGTACCGGTGCGTTCCCGGGGACGGTGTTGCAGTGGGTCGCAGAGATCCAGGAGAGCCTCGATCTTGATGCGGTGGCGTGGACTCTTACCGGTGTCACCCCCGAGACGGGGCAGCTCAACATGGGAGTGATCTCCCTCGTCTTCACGGTGACATTCTTCGTTGCCTGGGGAGTCTACCTCCTCGGACACCGGCGCAAGCACGTCGGGCAGTACGACAACTACGCGGCGGGGCACTTCCTCGACAAGAACGTACCGTACAACTTCAACTACAACTTCTACTCCGGCTTTGATCACATCTTCGAGAAGCTTTACCACCGACGGCCGGTGAAGCGCTTTGAAGAGGGTGCGGTCGGCTTTTTCGAGCGTGTCGCCGACTTCGTCCGCAGGATCTATACGGGGCACCTCAACACCTATCTCGCCTACGGCATCGCCGCGATCGTGGTGGCCGCGGTCTTCATGGGAGGAATCCAATGACTATCGATTTGAACTCCGGGGCAGGGCTGATCGTCGCAATCATCCTCTATCCCGTCGTAACGTTCATGATAGGCGTCCTTCTCGGGGGGTACGGACGGAAGTTCACCGCCCGGGTGCAGCGCCGGGTGGGACCGCCGTGGATTCAGCCCTTTTACGACGTGGTCAAGCTGATGTCAAAGGAGACGAATATCTCCCACGGATGGATGCACGACGCGGCGATCATGATGCTCCTCGGGGGGACCCTGATGACGATGTACTTCGTCCCGGTACCCGGATTCCATTATTTCGCGCAATACGGAGACTTCCTCGTCATCGCGTACCTCATTCTGGTGCCCTCCCTGGGGATGGCCCTCGGGGTTGGCGAGACGGCGAATCCGAACGGGAGCATCGGAATCAGCCGGGCGCTGCAGATGCTCGCCGGATACGAGTTGCCCTTCGTGCTGACCTTTATCGGGATGGCGATGCTCAACGAAACGACGAGCATGTACGAGCTGATTCTGAAGCAACAGGCCGGAGGTATCTCTACCTGGGGAATCGTCACGAATCCCCTTCTGGGGATCGCCGCGGTGATCTCACTGCAGGGCATGATGGGAGAGAAGCCGTTCGAGGTGATCATGGCGCCCCACGAGATCGCGACGGGTCCGATGACCGAGATGGGCGGCAAGTATCTGGGGATGATGTTTATCCAGCACTTGATCATCGTGGTGGTAGAACTGACGATCTATATCAACCTTTTTCTCGGTGGCGCGACAAACTGGTTCGGGTATCTCCTGAAGCTGTTCGCCCTTTTTACCCTCATCCTGAGTTTCCACGCGGTGTTTGGCCGGTTTCGCACGGATGATGCGATCCGCTTTCTCTGGAAAGTACCCCTTCCACTGGCGACGGTGGGTGTCATCGGGATCATGTTTGGTATCACCTGAGGAGTATCGAGATGGAACAACGACTTACCCAGCGCAGCGCCTGGGACGCCGTCCTGGCAAAACTGACGAAACGCAGTCTCTTTATGCTGCACTACTGTACCGGATGCGGTGCGATAGAGTTGCCGCCGACGATGACCGCCCGCTTCGACATGGAGCGCCTCGGGATCATGCCGATGGTAACACCCCGACAGGCGGACATCCTCCTGATCACCGGGTACCTGAGCGTAAAGACCCTGAAGCGGGTGATCCTGATCTACGAGCAGATGCAGGCTCCCAAGTACGTCGTCGGGTTCGGGAGTTGCACGATCAACGGCGGGATGTACTGGAACAGTTACGCCACGATCAAGAGCCTCGACCGGTACCTCCCGGTTGAGCTCTACCTCGCCGGTTGTATGCCGCGTCCCGAGGCGATCATCGCCAACTTCACCGAGCTGATCGACCGGATCGGTCGAGGTGAGGCGAACAGCTGGAAGGACTACTACGAGAATTACGAGTTCTACCGGAAGAACCAGGAGCACGTGTTCGGCGAGATCGAGACGTACCAGGATATTCCGGCGGACGCGAAGCATTTCGGGATTCTGGAGCGACAGGTATGAAGTGGAACAAGAGCGATCAACCGGTAACCGCCGACCCCCACGGGCGCAGACCGGAGGCGGCGTTCGGACCCGCCCGGAGCGCGGAGGAGGTGTGCGATGCGATCGAGGATGCGACGGGGTGCGGGAGTTTTCACCCCAAAGCACCGCGACGCGTGGAGGGCGAGATCCCGATGGAGCGGGTCCACATGCTCGCGGGGATGCTGCGGAACCGCCTCGGTTTTGAACACCTCTCGGCGATCAGTTGTGTCGACTGGATCGAGGAGCGGCAGTTCCAGCTGGTCTACCATTTCTGGAGCTACCGGGATAACTGCCTGGTGATGGTGAAGACGCGAATTCCCCGGGATCGACCGCACATGCCGACACTGACCGACATGTGGCAGCCGGCGCTCTTCTTCGAGCGGGATATCCACGAGATGTTCGGCGTCGTCTTCGACGGAAACGAGAATCTCGAGAAGTATATCCTCACCGACTGGTATGGTCCCCCGCCGATGCGGAAGGACTTCGTGACGCGGCAGTTTGCCCATGAGCACTTCACCTTCAAGGATTACGAGCCGAGCTGGGACGAGATCATCGACGGCGGGTACCACGGGAATATCGTGCCTCCCGACGGGGACGGAGGTTTGCCGTCACGGGGTGCGCCGAAAGGTGCGGGCAAGATCGGCCCCGGCGCCCTTGATTCCGGGGCCAAGGAGGAGATCGATGGCTGAGATCATGACTACCGCCGACGGCAGGAACTTCCTCCCCGGCGCCGACGCCCCGGAAAACCGGGAATACAACCTGTTCATCGGTCCCAACCACCCGGGGATCGAAGGGAATTTCGCCCTCAAGTTGACCCTCGAGAGCGACCGCATCGTCAAGTGCCGCACCGAGGCGGGTTTTCTCCATCGTGGTTTCGAAAAACTGATGGAAGAGCGCCTGTTCATGCAGAACATTGCGATCGTCTGCCGCATCTGCGTTCCCGACCCGGATCCCAACGAGGAGAACTACGCCCGGGCGGTGGAGACCCTCGCGGGGATCGAGGTTCCCCGACGCGCGCAGTTCATCCGGACGATGGTCCTCGAGCTGAGCCGTATGGCGAGCCACCTCTTCACCTTCGGGGGCCACGCGGCGACGATCGGGTTGTACACGATGCCGAACTGGACCACCTCCGACCGGGACCGGATCCTCGACCTCTTTGAGGAACTGACCGGTGGCCGGGTGTATCACATCTACAATCTTCCCGGTGGCGTACGGCGGGACCTGCCTGCGGGATTCACGCAACGCGTCCGGGATGTGATGGATTACATCGAGTCCCGACTTCCCGAATACGACAACCTCTTTTTCGATAACCGGATTCTTCGCAAGCGCTCCCAGGGGATCGGAATACTCGATCCGCAGAAAGCGATCGAGTGGGGCGCCACGGGTCCCAACCTCCGGGCGGCGGGCTTCGCCCACGACGTCCGGCGCGACGATCCGTACGAGGTCTACGATGAGCTCGAGTTTGACGTGCCTACCCGGACCGACAGCGATTGCTTCGGCCGCCTGATGGTGCGCCGGATGGAGATCGAGGAGAGTATCCGGATCATTCGGCAGGTTCTCGACCGGATGCCGGACGGTTCGGTCTGGAACAGGACGCCAAACCCCCTCAAGTGGCGGATCCCCGCCGGAGACGCCTACGTGCGCACCGAGAGCAGCAAAGGGGAGTACGCCTACTACATGGTGAGCGACGGCGGTGTCAGACCCTACCGTGTGCACGTCCGGGGGGCGAGCACCACCCACGGAGTGCACATCCTGGAGAACATACTGGTCGGAACCCGTATTGAAGATGCATCGCAGGTGATGTTCTCCCTCGATGCGTGCCCTCCCGAAGTGGATCGGTAAGAGGGAAGGAGGAGAAGCGATGGCGAACACCACGATAGAGGTCGGACGATACGAACCCGGGAAACAAACGAAACCGGTGGTACGGGAAGGGGCGGGGAGCATCTTCAAGCCCCTCACCTCCCTCAGGATGCTCGGGGAGAAACCGGATACCCTCAACGTCCCGAAGGAATGCCGCGCCGCGGCGGACCGGTACCGCGGGTTTCATGTAAACGATCTTGAAGCGTGCATCGGGTGCGGCACCTGTGCGGAGATCTGCGACAACGACGCGATCCGGATGGTCCCCGTCGAAGGGCGGGAAGCGGATGTCGGGCGGACCCAGTACCGCCCCTCCATCGACTACGGGCGGTGCTGCTGGTGCGGGCTGTGCGTGGACGTGTGTACCACCAACTCCCTCAACATGACCACCGAGTACATCCACATCGACAGTGACACCGACTCGTTCTTCATGTTTCCCGACGAGAAGGGGATCCACAACGAGCGGTATCCCCTCGGATGGCGCGCCGACGAGGAGGTCAACTTCCTCGATCTGAAGCGGGTCGAAATGGACGAACTGGAACCGGAAGCGCGGTGCGACTCCTTCGTCGAGATCGTGAAGGGATTCAGCAAGGAGCAGGCGGAGAAAGAGGCGAGCCGTTGTGTCGCCTGCGGCATCTGCACCGCCACGTGTCCCGCGGCGATGAACATTCCCGAATATATCGACGCGATCTGGAAGGGCGACCTTGATGAAGCGGGACGGCAGATGTACAAGACCAACCCGTTACCCGACGTGTGCGGGCGGATCTGTACCCACAAGTGCGAGACCGCCTGCTCGATCGGCGTCCGGGGCGAGCCGATCAGCATTCGCTGGCTCAAACGGTACGCGATGGACAACATCCCCGCCGAGGAGTATCCGCGCCTGGTGGATCAGAAAGTGGTACAACCCGGGAACAGCCGCATCGCGATCGTCGGTGGTGGCCCTTCCGGTCTGAGCGCGGCGTATTACCTGATCCTGATGGGCTACCAGGTCACGATCTTTGAGGCGCAGCCGAAGGCGGGTGGCATGATGCGATACGGGATACCTGAGTACCGCCTTCCCTACGACGTCCTCGACAAGGATATCGGTTTGATCGAGCACCTCGGCGTGGAGATCAGGACCGGCACGCGTGTCGGGACAGACGTGTCGATCGACGAACTCCGGGACCGGTACGACGTCGTGATGCTCGCCAGCGGCTTTCACCAGGGACGAAGCACCCGTGTTCCCGGTACCGATCACAAGATGGTCTTTCAGGCGATCGATCTCCTCGGACGGGTTACCCGGAACGAAGCGTTTCCGGTAGAGGAGAAGATCGTTGTCATCGGTGGTGGAAACGTCGCGATGGATATCGCCCGCTCTCTGGCACGAAAACAGCGACAGAAGTACGGAAAAGTCGACCTCGTGGTGACCAGTCTCGAGAGCCGGGATATCATGCCCGCCGACGAAGAAGAGATCGTCGAAAGCGAAGAGGAGGGGATCGTCTTCCACCCCGGCCGGGGTCCTGAAGAGATCGTGATCGAAGACAAGCAGATCGTGGGCCTCAGGACTTCCAGGTGTCTCCGCGTCTTCGACGACCGGAAACGGTTCGCCCCGGAGTTCGACAAGGACGATATCGAATTCTATCCGGCGTCGATGGTTGTTGAAGCGATCGGGCAGGCGCCGGACATGAGCTACCTCGGTGATCTCGGCGAAACCCTCCAGTACGATGGCCGGCGCATCAAGGTCGACCGGTACTACCAGTCGAGCGAACCCTGGCTCTTCGTGATCGGAGATATCATCAAGGGGCCCGACGTGATCAACGGCGTCGCTACGGGGCATACCGCGGCGTTGGGCATCGATTACTACCTGACGCATCGGGAGAAGGATGAGATCCGACGGATCGACGACGTACTGCGCATCGCTCGCCGTTTCGAGCAACGTGAGGCGGAACAACTCGAGGTGCTCGCGGCAGACCTCGGCGATGACGGCGGGGTCGACAGTGGCGAGACGGGGCTTCTCGTTGAGCGCGCTCTCGAGATCGCCCGGGACGCGCTGGATGATCTCGACGAGATCCTCGGAAACCGGAACGTCCGGCTCCATCTGCGGCAGGAACTCAACCGGGAACAGCTCCAACGTGATTTTGCGCGGATCGCCGCGGTCCCGGCTTACCCGGAGACGATCGACGGGTCACTCCCGGAGAGGATTCGGGAACACCGGCGGATCGCCGCGGGGTTGTACACCGATATCCTGCACCTGACGCGAAACAAGGAGCTCGAGTTTACCGTTGAACGCCTGCGGGACCTCAATACCGTCTTCAGTGAGAGGATCGTCTCCGGGACGCTCGGGAAGCCCGTCGTCGCGGGGTGATCGGCAGCGATTTTCGGGGCCGCCCGCCCCCCGGGGACTTGTGGTCCGAAAAACGGCCACCCGCCGGAATGACGGGTGGCCGAGAGCTGTGAGGGGCACGGCCCGGAACCGGAAGTGAAACGGTGGTCGTTCTTCGGAGAGAACAACCGGGACCGGCCGCATCAACGGTACGAATTGTACCATATGTTGCGAACAATGCCATTACGGACCGGTCCCGTTGTCAGCCCGTTGACCGCGTGCTATGCTCACCCCACCTATGACAATCGCCTTCGTGTTCGAGATATTTCTCCCTGTGGTAAACGGGATCGTGACCTCCAGTCACAACCTGGCGCAGAACCTGATCGCCCGGGGGCATCGGGTGATCTATATCGCCCCGCGGTGGAGAGAATCGACGATCACCGATGTTGACGGGGTTCCCGTCTATTACGTCGCGAGTTACGAAACCTTCGTGTATCCCGGGATGCGGAACGTCCTTCCCTGGAGTCGTCACGTCAAAAAGATCCTGCAGCGCGAAAAGGTCGATATCGTTCATGCCACCGGCCCCTGGCTGCTCAACTGGGCGGCACTACGGGCGGCGCGAAAGCTCGATCTGGTGACGATTCAGACGTTTCATACGATGCTCCAGGAACCGTCGTATATCCGGTACTTCACCCACAGTGATGCTCTCGTTCCGGTTCTCCGGGCCCTCGCGTGGCGGTACTTCGGGCTGTACATGCGCCGGAGTGATGCGGTCACCGGTCCGAGTCGCTATGTTGCAGAGGAGCTGTCGAAGCACTATCCCGACGTGCCGATCCACCATATCCCCAACGGGATCGACCTCGACAAATTCGTCGGCGCCGCGGCGTTCGAAGAGACGCAACGGCAGTTTCCGATGTTCAACGAGAAGACCTTTATCTTTATCGGACGCCTGGGACCGGAGAAGTCGGTAGACCGGCTGATCAACGGCATGAGCCTTGCGATGCGACGTGACCACGATATCAGGCTCGTTCTGATCGGCGATGGTCCGGGACGCCGCGCCTACGAAGACCAGGTCCGGGAGCTGCGTCTTACGAAATCGATCTTCTTCCTCGGGCGGATCACGCCGAAAGAGCTGTACACGAGCGGTCTGATCCACAACGCCGTAGCCAACGTCACCGCCAGTACCACCGAGAGCTTCGGGATGACGGTGATCGAATCGATGGCGTCGGGAACACCGTCGATCGTCCCCGACGTCCCCGGTATCTCGGAACTCGCGGAGGATACGGGACTCACCTTTCACCGGGACAATCTCGAGGAGCTTTCGGACCGTGCGCTCACCCTTGCCCACGACCGGGCATTGCGGGAATCCCTCGGGGCAGCGTGCCTTCGCAGGTCGAAAGAGTTCGCAGGTCGGCTGGTCGCCGATCGCTTCGAAGAGTTGTATCGTACCGTGATGGAGACCCATAAGGATCGTGGCAGGCGTTGACTTGCAGTACCCCTTTGATTTTCGGTAAAAGCGGTCTCCGACCGAAAAAATTGTTGTAATACTCTTGCACAGCGACGAGTAGACCTCTACACTTCCCGCATACTTTTCCATCAGCCCCTGGCGTTCATCATCGTGTATCTCCGGCTGAAAGGTCGCCTATGAATTTGTTACTGGGAGTCGACGTCGGCTCCACCACCGTGAAACTCGCCCTGGTCGACGCGGAGACGCAACAGATCAGGTATCATCGATATATGCGTCATGGCGCCCGACAGCGGGAAACCACGATTCGACTCCTTCGGGAACTCGCGGATGCCGTGCCGGGTGTCACGTGTCGTACGATCTTTACCGGGAGCGGGAGCAACGGGATCGCCGCCGCCCTCGGTACCCCCCATGTCCAGGAGGTTGTTGCCAACAGCGTCGCCGTTCGTCGCTTCTTTCCCGATACCCGGGTTGCGATCGAACTTGGCGGGCAGGACGCGAAGGTGATCTTTTTCCATCCCGATCCGGCGACCGGAGAGCTTCAGGCATCGGATATGCGGATGAACGGGAGTTGTGCCGGTGGTACCGGGGCGTTCATCGACGAAGTTGCGAAACTGTTGAAAACTCCCGTTGAGCAGTTCGACGATCTTGCCGCCAGAGGTGGGCACATCTACCAGATCTCCGGGCGCTGCGGGGTATTCGCCAAGACCGACATCCAGCCGCTCCTGAATCAGGGTGTTGACCGGTCTGATCTCGCCCTCTCCACGTTTCACGCCGTCGCGCGACAGACGATCGGCGGCCTTGCCCAGGGATTGCAGATCGTGCCGCCGGTGATCTTCCAGGGAGGACCGCTGACGTTCAACCATACCCTTCTCTCGGTCTTCGCGGAGCGGCTCAAGCTTGCTCCGGATGAGATCATCCGTCCGGACAAACCGGAGATATTCGTCGCCCTCGGGGCGGCCCTGGCGATCCCTCTCATCGCTCCTGACACTACCGATGTCGACCCCGGATCGCTTGCCGACCGTCTCGAATCGCTGGGATCAGGCGCGATCGGCGCCGGCGCGGCAGGGATGGGGGCGGACGTACCGGAGGGGACCGACGAGGTTCCGCCGTTTTTCGCCGACGCGGCGGAGCGGGAAGATTTCTACACCCGCCACCGTCGTCCCGACTGGAAGCGCGCGACGTTTCCTCCGGGAAGCGTCGTCGACGTCTTCATCGGAATCGACGCGGGATCAACGACGACAAAGATGGTACTTCTCGACGAAACAGGAACGATCCTCGATTCTGCGTACTCCCATAACGAAGGGGAGCCCCTCCGGACGGGGGTACGCCTCCTGACGGAACTCCTCGGACGGTACGAGGCGGAAGATGTGACGGTTCGCGTTTCCGGCCTCGGAACGACCGGGTACGGGGAGAAGCTATTCGCCGCGGCGTTCCATGGGGACTACCACACCGTCGAAACGGTGGCCCACGCCCACGCGGCATTGCAGATCGAGCCCTCGGCGGGATTCGTCCTCGATATCGGCGGACAGGACATGAAAGCGATTACGATCACCGACGGGATCGTCACCGGGATCAGTCTGAACGAGGCGTGTTCTGCGGGATGCGGCTCGTTTCTCGAGAACTTCGCCCATAACCTGGAGGTGCCGGTACAGGAGATCGCGCCGATGGCGTTCGCGGCGACCGCTCCGAGCCAGCTCGGGTCCCGGTGCACCGTCTTCATGAACTCGTCGATTATCACGGAACAGAAGAACGGTAAAGGCCCTGAAGATATCCTTGCCGGGCTCTGTCGTTCGATCATCGAAAACGTCTTCACCAAGGTAGTCCGGGTTCCGAACTTTGCATTGCTCGGGGAGACGGTAGTCGTCCAGGGGGGTACCTTCGAGAACGACGCGGTTCTCCGCGCCCTCGAACAGTACACCGGGCGGCGAGTGGTGCGCGCCGACCACCCGGGACTGATGGGGGCGATCGGAGTTGCCTTGCTGACCCGGGACGAGATCGTTCGTCGCCGTGCGAGCGGCGAGGGTGCGTCCCGATTCGGTGGACTCGAGGCACTCCGGACGTTCGACGTCGAACAGGAGAGCGGGCACATCTGCCCCTACTGCTCCAACGCGTGCAACCGGACGATCGTACGGTTTTCCGACGGAAGCCATTTCGTCACGGGGAACCGCTGCGAACGGGGAGAGGTGATCGAGGAGCTTGAAGACGAAGAGACCGCGAAAGAGCGACTCCGGGAGATCGCCAGGAAACGACGGATGATCCCGAACCTGATGGCGGAACGGGAGCAGTTGGTGTTTCGTCGCCCCCCGGAGGAGTCGATAGTCCCGGAGCGGGGAGTGACGATCGGAATTCCTCGAACCCTCGAATTCTGGCACAGTTACCCCTTCTGGTATGCGTTCTGGCGAACCCTGGGGTACACCGTTGAGCTCTCGTCGAAGAGTACGAAAGAGCTGTTCGAGGACGGTCTTGCGTCGGTACCCTCCGACACCGTCTGTTTTCCGGCGAAACTCGCTCACGGACACTTCAGGGATCTGATCGCCCGGAAGGTCGACCGTATCTTCATGCCGATGATCAACCGGATGCCCCCGGAGAACCCCTCGACGAAGAGTAACTACGTCTGCGCCGTCGTGAAGGGGTATCCGATGGTTCTCGACGTCAGCGATGAGCCGCTCCGGAAGCACGGAATTCCCCTGGATCGACCGATGTTCCACTGGGTCGACGAACGGTCCCGACGGCGGCAGATCGTCAAATGGGCGTCGGAGCATCTCGGTATCGATGGAGCAACTGTCGAAGAGGCGATCGATCGCGGAAATCGGCGACAGGACGAGTTCGAGGGGAGGCTGATCGATCGGGGTGCCGAGGTGCTGCGGTCCCTCGAAGGGCGGGAGGACACCTTCGCGGTCGTGATCGCAGGGCGACCGTACCACTCCGATGTGCTGGTGAATCACGATCTCGCGTCGTTCTTCGTCGAAGAAGGGGTGCCGGTCCTCACCGTCGACAGCCTTCCCGGCATCCATGACGTCGACCTGAGCGGAACGCGGTCGGAGTTGACGATCAACTTTCACGTTCGCATGTACGCCGCGGCGTTGAAAGTCGCTGAGCATCCGAACCTCGAACTGGTCCAGGTCGTCAGTTTTGGATGCGGCCACGACGCGGTGATCAGCGATGAGGTCGTGCGACTTCTCGAAGCGGGATCCGAAAAATCGCCGCTGACTCTCAAGCTCGATGAGACCGACGTGAAAGGCCCTCTGGCGATCCGGATTCGCTCCTTCATCGAGACGATTCGTGCGCGTCGGGCGCGATCCGTCCTTGCGAGTCCGGGAGGGTCAGCCGGTTCCGCTTCCACGCCGGTCCGGAGGACGGTCCCGCTTCCCGAACCGTTCGCGGTGAAGTACCGCAAAAAGGATCGTACCGAGAAAGTGATCTATGCCCCGAACGTAAGCGCCGCCTTCGCGACGATCATCTCCGCGGCGATCCGGGCCGAGGGATACCGGATCGTACCCCTTCCGATGGCGGATCGTCGAGCTATCGAACTCGGAAAACGGTACATCCACAACGATATGTGTTTCCCTGCACAGGTGAACGTCGGCGAGATGCTCCGGGCCCTCGAGTCGGGGCACGCCGATCCCGCCACTGCGGTATGTGGCCTTGCGAAGAGCCAGTGTGATTGTCGTCTCGCCCATTACGCGAGTCTCGCCCGTCGTGCCCTCGACGATGCGGGGTACACCAACGTTCCGATCATCACCACCGATATCGACACGAAGAATATGCACCCCGGGTTCAAGCTGAGCCCTCTCTTTCAACTCCGGATGCTGTGGGCCCTGGGCATCGTCGACGCCCTCGAGGCGCTGCGCCTCCGACTGCGCCCCTACGAGGCGGTCACCGGAGAGGTGGATGCGATCTTCGAGGAGAGCGTCGAGGAGGTAGCTGCGGGTATCGAGGTATCGATCCGACGCGCCCTCCGTGCGTTCGAGCGAGGCATCGACCGGTTGAATGCGATCGACATGGTCGACACCCCCGACAAGCCGAAGGTATTTATCATCGGAGAGTTCCTTCTGAACTTTCATCCCACGAGTAACTACAACATCGTCCGGTATCTCGAGGCGAACGGGATGGAGGTGGTGTTGCCGAACATCCTTGATTCGTTCCGCCGGGACTTTATGCGCCTGAAGACGGAACGTAAAGAGTTCTTTATCCGCCACCCCTTTGCGGATACCGTCCTCGGGAGCGTTACCGATCTGCTCTTCGATCACGTGCTCACCCGTGTTGCGGCGATCGCGGAACGGCATCCGCGATATCACCAGCATGAGGCGCTCCCGAAGATCGCCGAGCTGTCGGAGGAGATCGTGCATCACACCTTCACGAGCGGGGAGGGGTGGATGATCGCCGGGGAGATCCTTCACCACGCCGCTGCAGGGGTGCGGTCCTTCCTGATTCTGCAGCCTTTCGGATGTCTGCCGAACCACGTGACCGGCCGGGGACTCGTGAAACGGCTGAAGGAGATCCACCCGGAGGCACAGATTCTCAGCCTCGACTACGATCCGGATACGAGCTTTGCCAACATCGAGAATCGCCTGCAGATGCTGATCCTGAACAGCCGGATGCAGCAGGGCACCGCGGCACCCTTGCCGGGTGTACCGTGAGCCGGTACATTTGAAGTATGAAAGCGGTAATCTTCGATCTTGACGGCGTAGTGGTATACACCGACGCGTACCACTACAAAGCGTGGAAAAAGCTCGCAGATGATGAGGGTTGGGCGTTCGATGAATCCCTCAACGATCAGCTCCGGGGGATCTCCCGAATGGCTTCCCTGCAGGTCATACTCGATCATAACGGGATCGACCTTCCCGAAGAGAAAAAGGTCGCCCTGGCGACGCGAAAAAACGAGGATTACAAGGCGTTCCTTTCCGAAATCGACGAGTCTGCCCTGGTGGACGGCGCGATTCCGTTCATCAAGGCCCTCCGCGACCGTGGTGTAAAGACGGGGCTCGGAAGCAGCAGTCGCAATGCGATGATGGTACTCGAAAGCCTTGGTATCACCGATCTTTTCGACGCGATCGTCACCGGCGCCGATATCTCCCGTTCCAAACCGGACCCGGAGATCTTCCTGAAAGGGACCGAGCGACTGGGGGTTGACCCCGCGGAGACGGTCGTGTTCGAGGATGCATCGAGCGGAGTCGATGCGGCGCAAGCGGGTGGAATGGTCGCCGTCGGATTCGGTCCCAGCGAGGGACTCGACCATGCCGAAATACGCGTTCTCTCCTACGACGAGATCGATATCGATACCTTCGTGGCGACGGGCCGTCCGAAATGAACCGGTACGAATCATCCGGCGCCGAGATACCCGGAGAAGCGACACCCGGATCCGGGGAGCCGACACCGACGGTGCTGGACACCCTCATCGGGGAACAGCGGCGCTTTTTCCGCAGTGGTGCGACCCTCCCGGCAGGCTATCGGCGAGAGCAGCTGAGGGTGCTTTCCCGGGCGATTCAGGCGCGGGAGGAGGATATCTTCCGGGCCCTCAAAGACGACCTCCACAAAGGCGCCTTCGAGACATACACGAACGAGATCGGATTCGTATACGACGAGATCAGATTTGTCCGGAAACACCTGAAACAATGGATGAAGCCCCGAAGGGTGTCGACACCGGCGGTACACCAGCCGGCGAAGAGCCGCATCATCTCCCGTCCCCGGGGAATCTCGGCGATCATCGCTCCCTGGAACTACCCGTTTCAGCTCGCCCTCGCGCCCCTGGTGGCAGCGATCGCGGCGGGAAACACCGCTATCGTCAAGCCTTCGGAATTTGCCCCGGCGACGGCGACACTTCTGCAGGAGCTGATATCCTCGACCTTTCCGGAAAGCTACATCGCCTGCGTGACGGGAGAAGGAGAGGTTGCAGCGGCGCTGACCGCCGCCGCGGTGGATCATATCTTCTATACCGGGAGTACCAGGGTAGGAAAACTGGTAATGCGGGCCGCATCGGAACGGCTCACACCGGTTTCCCTCGAACTGGGCGGTAAATCACCGGGGATCGTGACGGAGCACGCCTCCCTCGAGGTCGCGGCGCGGCGGATCGTATGGGGACGCTACCTCAACGCGGGGCAGACCTGTGTGGCCGTCGACTATCTCTGCGTCCATCGGAGCGTTCACGACCGCTTCCTTACCCTTCTTGCAGGTACGATCCGTGAGTTCTTCGGAGACGATCCACGGAAGACCGAAGACTACGGACGGATCATCAACGAACACCACTACCGCCGACTCGCAACGCTTATGGACCGGCAGGAGAATCTTCGGGGAGAGAAACCGGTAATCGGTGGAGACCGGGATGACGGGGAACGATACGTTGCACCGACGGTCTATACCGATGTTTCCTGGGATGACCCCCTGATGGAGGACGAAATCTTCGGCCCCCTGTTGCCGGTCCTCGTGTACGACGATCTCGATGAGCTGATCGAGGAGATCGCCGCGCGGCCGACGCCACTGGCGGCGTATATCTTCACCGAATCCCGGGACGAGGTGCGACTGTTTGAACGACGCCTACCGTTTGGTGGCGCATCGATCAACGACACGATCGTGCACCTTGTGAACCTGAAGTTGCCCTTTGGAGGATGCGGTCCCAGCGGCCATGGCGCATACCACGGTGAGGCGGGGTTCCGGGAGTTCAGTCACGTTGCAGGCGTAATGCACCGGTCGTCGCGGTTCGACGTTCCTCTCAAGTATCCGCCCTACGGAAACGCCTTGCCCCTGGTTCGGCGTATCATGCGTCCCTGAGGGAATCACGTGCTTCGTCGATGATCGAGAGCGCCTCCTCAGCGGTAGTCGTTCGGTAGAGTGCATCGAGGAGCCCCCCGGGATCGACTCCGACCACGTAGTTCCGGAAAAACTTCTTCAGAACCTCGTAGTTCCGGTACGTGCCCCAGTGGTTCGTAAACTCGACGATCTGTTCCCGGATATATTCGAGACGTTCAGTGAGGGGCACCGTTTCCCAACGGGGAGGATCGGCGGTGCCGGTACGGGCGAACAGAAGGGGATCGGCGAAGACCCCTCGCCCGATCATCACTCCGTCGACGCCGGTTGTTTCTACGAGGCGTCGGGCGTGGTCGAGGGACATGACGTCACCGTTTCCGAGAATACGCGTCGGATGTCCGGATCGACTCGTTGCACCGATCCGATCCCGGAGTTCGACGGCCTTTCGGACCTCCCGCCAGTCGGCAACACCCTCGGACATCTCGTCGGCGATGCGACCGTGTACCGTGATCGCATCGAGGTGCTGCTCCAGGAGAAACCCGATCCATTCCCCGGTTACAACCTCGGACAGTCCGAGCCGGGTCTTTACACTGACAGGAAGGGCGCTTCCCGAGCAGCACGCCGCGATAATCTCGGCGGCGCGTTCAGGAACCGCGATCAGCGCTGAACACGCCCCGGCTTTACGGATCTTTCGTGCGGGACATCCCATATTGATGTCGATACCGTCGAATCCGAGCGCTTCGATCGCCTCGGCGGCACGGTAGAACTCATCGGGCCGGGTTCCCCACAGCTGGGCGACGAGAGGCCGCTCCTCCGGCGTGTGCTGGAGACGTCCATACCACGCGTTGTGCCGCAGGTGCGCTTCCCAGGTCCGGATCGCGGCGTCGACTCGCGTGAACTCGGTGAACATGACGGTCGGCCCCGGACCCCCGGACCGGAGGGACCATCGCCGAAGAAGCCGGCGAAAGACGGTATCCGTGACGTCTTCCATCGGAGCAAGAGCGAACAACGGCCGTGGGAGGTTGGTCCAGAGAACGGGCGGCGCCTCCGGAGAACTGGCGGGGCCGGGCATCACAACGCGGACAACAGCCAGAATGCCAAGACGCCGAGGTAATTACCGACGGCGTATCCGACGATACCGGTCGTGATTCCCGCGGCGATCACGCGAGGATCCCGTACGATCGGCGCGAGCATACCCACGAACGGCGGCGAACATATCGCGGAAATACTTGTCACGAGAAAGGTGCCCGGATCGATCCGGAACAGGCGAATCAACACGAAATGGACGAGCAGACTCCCGAACACGACGATCGACATATACCCGATAACGACCGGAGAGGTCGCGATAATCCGGGAGATGTCCGCCATCGAACCGACGGTCACCGAGAAAATGAGAATGAAGAACTCACCGAGACGAAAGCTACCGGTGCGTTCTCGTACTCCCGGAAGGAGCGTCGCAGCCAGAGCGAAGGTAGTGAGGAGAAGGATCGTTACCACCGTCCGGTTTTCCGGTGGAACGAGGAAGGATGCCCCCGCCGACAGCGCCACGATCACTACCGCGATACCCAGGGAGAGGAGGGTGTCAAGACGGTTCCCCCGTGCGATAAGAAAACGGAAATCGACCTCCTCTTCCGGAACGGTCCCGATCGGGAACGATGCGGTTGATCCCGTCCGGATAGCGCGGGACGGCGAGCGGTCTTCGTTGGCTTCGTCGGACCGGTCGTCTCCGAATGACCGGTCACGCCGGCTCGAACCTTCGAACACCTCGGACCGGTCACGCCTTCCTGAACGATCAAAGCCCATCACGATTCCGTTCGCGGAAAATCGGCGGACGAACCAGCGCCCGCAGACCAGAACGAGCAGTATATACGCGGCGCTCACAAACAGATCCACCGTGTGAACGGTAAGATACAGGGAATTCTCCACCCCGAGGGCGAGACGGAGGGCCGCGAGGTTGGGAGTACCGCCGGTATACACCCCGACAAGGAGAGCTCCCACCGTCGCGCTCGCATCCAGGGCATCCCGGAAGACGAGATGGGCGACGAACGTCGCCGTCATCACTGCGACGACCGCTAGTCCGAGAGAGACGAGGGCACGAGCCCCGGCCTGTGCCCAGGAGCGGAGATCGACGACGAGGAGCATGAGCGGAATCGAGATGATCACCGTCACCGTCGATACCGTGTCCTGCACCGACGCGACCGCTTCCGTATGGGGAATAATCAGCGAGAGGAGAAGACCGAAGGCGTAGGCGATGATGATCGGATTGATCTTGCGGAGCCAGGGAGAACGGTACTGCGCCGCGACAATAACAAAGGGAGCAGAGATCGTCGCGACGGCAAAAACGGCGGGTGCCATAGCGTCACACCTACCGTTTCACCATGAGACGAAAGAGCGTGAGAATCCAGATGCCCGCAGTTGCGAGTATCGTCGGCCATACCGCTCCCGTCTGGTCCGAGAGGCGAGGCAACCATAGCAGAATCGTACCGGCGACGGGGATCAGGTAGATCATACGGACTGAAGGGTACCGGTACCGGTCGCTCTCGTCCAGAGCCGTTCTTGATCGGTGTTCGTGGTTCTCATAAGCCGCCGCAGCCACCGCTGTTGCCGTCATTCGCCGCCGCCGTCATTCACTGTCGGAAAACGCGCCGCCACGGGCGGCTCCCAGAAAAAGGGTAGCCGCTTCCCTGGCGATCGAAACGATCTCCGCCGGTGACGGTGCTTCCTGTATCCCGAGGAGAAACCGCAAATACCGGTCTCCCAGGAGGAGACCGAAGAGGTGTCGCGCCGCCAGTCCCGGGTCGGAGAAGGTGATTTCTCCCTCTTCGGGCAGCTCCGTAAGAAAGCGGGTCACCTGCCGCAGCGCCGTGGACGGCCCCTCTTCCCAGTACCGGTCCGCCACCGCCGGGAACCGTTGGGACTCCGAAACGATGATCCTCGTCAAGTGAAGCGCCTCGTCGCGGTACAGAACGGTGAGGAGCTCCACGGCGATCATTTCAAGATCCTCCCGGATCCTGCCCGTGCGTTCCTTCCAGAAGCGTGGCAGATGGAAATCGAGTTGCGCCTGCGCCTGTCCCAACGCTTCCGCGAAGAGGGTAGTCTTGTCGGAGAAATGAGAGTATACGGTACTCTTTGATCCGCCGGCGGCACGTACGATCGCGTCGATCGACGCACCGTTGAAACCGCGATTGAGAAACTCCTCCTGTGCGCTTTGGAGGATCCGGTGCCGTTTACTCTTCACAGGGCGACCTCATCTTCATCGTACGTCTTCAGAGCTTTTCCGTCCATGCGGTATCGGCAAGATAGGTGTTGATATCCGGTCGAAAGCACTGGTCGGCAACACTCGCTGTATCCAGGATCGTGTTACGTGGCATAGCTCCTCCTGCGCCTGGAATCAACCATACTGTACTGTACAGTACAGTATATCATCGTTAAAGTCAAGAATAACCGGAGACGGGAGTGATACCGATTCCCGCTCATGATTCCCGTCTCGACGGAACCTGCGGCGGACACCGGTAACGCATCGGGGACCCGCCGACTCTCGTTTCCGGCCTTTGCATTAAGGGTAGTCTTCAGTCGGAATTCGACCGATAATAGTGGTCGGGAGAGGAAAGAATGAAACGAAAAGCATTGGTAATCACTGTGGTTCTGTTAGTCATTGTCACCGTTTCCGCTTTCGGGCAGTTCCGCGGTCGTTCCGACCGGTTGGGCCTCGCCTTCGGGATACCCAACGGGGTTCTCGTGTATCGTCCTGCACCGTTCGATATCAAGGGCGGGTACGATTTCACCACGGGAAACCAGTACATCTTTCTGGCCGGGGATATCCGTCTCATTGACAACCGGCAGATCGTCGGGGTTCTCCACGGGTCCTTTGGTATCGGTCTCTACGGAAAGCTGTACCCCGAGGGGCGTGACGACGATGACGACGAGATCGACTACGACGCAGGGACGCGGTTGCCCTTCGCGTTGAGTGTGCTCCTCCTCGATGATTTCCTCGAGTTCTTTGTAGAGGTCGCTCCGGGACTCGATTTTTACCCGAAGCCGCAGTTTGCGGATCAGCCGCTCCAGGTGTTTGCCGGCGCTACGATCCAGCTCGACTGATGCGCCGGTAGACGCGGGCGGCCTGAACGAGGGCGACGAAGATATCCCGGAAGCGCCGGCGATATATCATCAGTTCCGGATGAAACTGGACGCCGATATAGAACGGGCTCGCCGGGTCTTCGATCGTCTGGATCACCCCGTTTTCTTCCCGGGCGGTGACAATCATGCCTCGCCCGGCGTGTCTGATCGCCTGAGAGTGGAGAGAGTTCACCTTGAGCGCCGCGGCACGGATGATCCGATGGATCAGAGAATCGGGGTGCAGACTGATCGCCTTACGGAAATAGATCGCCGTCAGAGGATGGCGGGGGTACCGGGCGTTCCGGTACTCGGTGCGCACCGCGTGGTGCAGTGCCCCGTCGTGGGAAAACGCCATCAGCTGTGACCCCCGACACACCCCGAGGACCGGCATATTCCGTCCTCGTGCCTGTGACACCCACCACAGCTCCAGCTCATCCCGCCGGTGGTTGTATCGATATCCCGGTTTCGCCTTCCCGCGAGCGTGGCGGGGGGAGATGTCCCGCCCACCGCTCAGGATGAGCCCATCGACCTCATCGGGTGACACGGTGCTTCCCGGAAATAACCGCAGGTACCGCCCACCCGCAAGAAAGAGGGCGATCCGGAACGGTACACCTTCCCACCACGCCCGTCGATGCCCCGACGTCACAGCGATGAGGGGCCGGTGGTACAGCGCGTCCCGGGATTCTTCGTGCGTCTCCAACGGTAACCCCTGGTTCCGTGACTGTGCATCGGAGCTCCCCCCTGTTCCGTACCGCTCCGTCATCGATTCTTCACCTCCGGAGGCAGCTTCCCGTACCGGATCAGCGAGGCGAGTACAAACAGTACACCCAGGACGATGAACGGATCGTCCCGAAAGAAGAGATCGTTCCTCGCGCGGCGGCCCTCCCGAATGATACCCCGGAGGGTCGAGAACGTTTCCCGGAATCCCGTACCCCCCTCCAGGGATGCAGTGATCTGCCGGAACGCTTCACGAATCTGCCGCTGCTCGATCGAGTCCCGCGCCTCTCGCCAGGCGGCGCGGACCCGTTCGAAGCGTGCTTCCGACCCCGAGATATCCCGAACGGCGCTCAAGAGCCACAGGCCCGGGATCTTCGTCCGTTTTCCGATCGCGATCGGCGCCGGCGCCTCGACATGCCCCTCCAGGGTGAGCTGGAAGAGCAGCCACGGAATGTCCAGTCCCGACTCCACCGTCTGAAACAATCCCGCCCAGAACCGGGGGTTCACCTCGAGGAGCAGGGGAGGGCGATCTCCTTCGGGACTCCACCGGAAATCGAGCTCCGCGATACCGTGCCATCCGAGGGGACCAAGGAGACGGCGGGTTGGATCGAGAAACGGTGTGTCGTCCACCGTCTCCCGGACGATCCCGGCGCCGGATTCAACGGGGTAGCGGTAGAGATTGCGGTACGCCATCGAGGCCACCAGTTCACCCCCCTCGAAGAGGACGGTAAGGCAGTAATCATCCCCGGGGGCGTACTCCTGGAGCAAGGGCAGTTCTCCTCGCCGTTGCAGGTATTCCCGGATCTCCCGGCGGAGCTCTGCGGGTGTCTCGCATCGGACGATGCCACGCCCTCCGACATCGTCGGGAGGTTTGATCAGAGCGGGACTCGTTATGGTATCCACAATATTGTTGAGAGAATCGGGCAATCGCGTCTCACCGGAAGGAAATACGGAGTCCCGGTATGCTTTTCGTCGTGGTCTCGTTGTGCCGTCACGGGTTACCGGGGGTATAACAACAGGATTCCGGATACTGTCCCGGAGATCCCATGTGCGGGGAATCGGCACACCAAGGCGCTCCGCCGTTACCCGCAACCGATCCTTCGGATGTACCGCCGCGATCGCGTCAAAGGGCGGGGCGGCCACCTTCATGAACCGCTCGAAGCGCTCCCGATTGGCGGCGATGATCTCCGTCTCCCGAAACACCGGCATCAGTATATAGGGCCGTCCGTCTTCGGGGATCAGCTTCCGGAGATGCCCCTCAAGATCCTGGAGAAATCGTTCCCGAACCTGGTCGAGAGGCTCATGGACGAACGTCCGCGTCACGTACCGTGAAAACGACAGAACCGTGAGTTCCACGTCGTCGCACCCGATCACCTCGACGCCCCGCTTCCCGAGGGAGTGTGCGATCACGAGAGACATTAAACTCCGTCCGTACATCACCACCACCCGCGCGCCCGCCGGCGGTATTCGTCGCTTCAACCGTCCCATGTCACACCGTATGAATAAAATACGACGGATCCCGGGGATCGTCGATTACCGGAGATGCTATAATCGTATCATACCGTATCCGACGGAGGCGAAAATGTCCCGATGGAATCGCCACGCCCTGCTCGTTATCGATCTCCAGAACGATTTTCTCGACGACGTCCCCGACCCTGAGCGGTACCGCAGGTCGGTGGAGCGAGGGTATCTCGTGACCGTTGTGGGCGACTGTGTCGCCGATACCGAACCGGATCACACCGACACGCTTCACAGGTATGGTAATTTCGCCTTTACCGTCGCGACCTCCCGGGAACTGCCGGATCTGCACCCCCTTCTCGAGAACCGCCTCGATGCGATCAACAGTATCGATCGATAACCGCTCCTTTCGTGCGGGGGATTCTCCGATTCGGCGACTACGATTCGCGCCGTGAAGCGGGTGCATGGCTCACAGCGATCGCCCTCCCGACCGGTGTGGGCCGGCGTCGCCGCAGCGGCGATGGCGGTTCTCTCCTTCGTGCCGGTGTTTCACGACGCGACGATGGACGGAACACGGGAACTGAGCCGGGTGGTGCAACCGGTTCTGCGGAGGATCCCGTCG
>JBKHFT010000017.1:0-31597 GCA_046540055.1 Alkalispirochaeta sp. | reverse complement strand
TCCCCGGACGACGCGGATCGTTTCGGAGGGTCAGTTCTCGATCTCGCTGACCAGGGCATCGAAAAGGGTGAGCATGTCGACGGTGGTTTTCCTCAATCTCGACGCAAGGATCTTTGCGATGGCACGGGTTACCGGAAGACCGATCGACGGATTTTCATCACCGAGACGCACGAAGTCCTCTTTCGTGATCACCAGAAACTCCGAGTCCTCCGTCGCGACAACGGTAGCCGATCGTTTGTCGTCGTCGATGAGGGCCAGTTCCCCGAAAAAAACGTTGTACTCCGCCTTGAGAATCACCACGGTGTAGTCGTCACCGGCTCGGGTTCGTTTCTTGATCTCCACCGCGCCGGTATGAACGATGTACATCTCGCTGCCGAGATCTCCCTCGTTGATGATCGTCTCGCCCTTCCGGTAGCGCCTGGTCCGGCAGATTCCGTTGAGGCGTCGCATGAAGTCTTCGTCTTCCTTGATCTCTTCGAATATGGGGATCTGCTTCAGCTTCTCCAGCACTTCGCCCGCGTGCCGCGGCTGGGTACTCTCTTTCATAGCCTCTCCAGTATGATCGCCTGGGTGTATCGTTGAATCGGGTGGTCGTCCGGCGGAAGAAATCGCGGTTTGTTGACCTCAAGGCCCTTCACCTTCTGCAGGTTCGTGATGAGCTGGGACACGTCGGAGGTCTTCTGTGCGTCCCGGAGCGCCTCCCGTTTCATCCTGTTCGGTGATCCCGTATTCTCCAGGACTCCAAGAAGAACCCTGTCGGGGTCGGTAAAGCGTGCCTTCAGCTCTCCGTAGGTCTGGATCTCTCCTTTACCGGACACCGGTTCCGTCGTCAACCGGGAGGTTCCTCCCGACTGAGTCAGCAAGTCGTAGATGATGTGACTCATACCGTTCGTGGCGCTGGTGTTTGCCAGCATCTGCCTGCTGAAATCCCGACTGAAGAGTATCTCGTCGCACATCGCCTGCTTCAGGTAGCTCTCGTATTTCTTGTCCAGAACCTCGGCGGTCACGTAGATCTCCCGCGAAATCGCTTTTATCGTGAGCACCGTCATTACCGTCTTGGAGTCCACTTCACTGGTAGCGTTGCTTTCCAGCGTGTCCGCGAGGATGAGAATCTTCCGGGAGGTCTCGACGCTGGCGCGCCGCAGTGACGCTTCGGCGTAGTAATCACCCCTGACGAATTTCAGCCCTGCGAGTCGAGAATCTTCCTTCAGTTCTTCAACCCGCTCAGAGTCGACGTTGGAAACGATCAGGAGACGATCCGAATCGATATCGTTTGTGAGGGTGAGGATATCCAGGAGGATCTCCTTCATGTCGTTCTTCCAGCCGCAGATCACCAGGTGGTCTTTCAGTTTCTTGTAGTCCATGAGTCCCCTCCTCGCCTTTGTGTTCCGGTCTACCAGCCAGGATGCCAACGCACCGGACAGAAGACTCGTCCCACCGATGCCGATCATGATCGTCAGAACCGCGACCAATCGCCCGATGAAGGTAACGGGGACCTTGTCGCCGTACCCGGTGGTACTGAATGTGATGACCGACCACCACAGACCGTCCATGACGCTCGAGAACTGGTCGTTATGCGGAAGCTCGAACACCCAGATGAGTATCCCCGTCAATACGAATACCAGAACGAAGAAGACACTGGGAGCGCCGTAGGGGGATCTGCGAAACCACCGGAGGACGGTCTGGTACCAATGTTTGTCGTGAGTCATCCTGGTACAAGTTTCGGCACGAATTGGTGTGCTGTTGAGGGGTGCGGGCACGAACGGCGTGGAACGGGCTACCGGAACACCGCGGCCACGAGGTAGTACGCGACGGTTACCGTCGCGAGGATCACCAGAAGATACGGCAGGACAACCTGGAGGGCGGCGATGATGAGGACAAGGGTGTCCGGAACGTCTTCCCGGAGTCGGCGCGTTCTGCGGGAACGATCCCGGTGGGGGTGTTCCCCTCCGGGACCGAGCTCGTCGCCGGAGCGCCTACTCCGCCGCATCATCCGGCGGGTGTACCAGGTGGCACGAGGCGAAGTGCCCTGATTCGGTCGGACGCAACCGGGGGGTGACGGTCCTGCAGATATCCATCACCTTCGGGCACCGGGTGTGAAAGGGGCACCCTGACGGCGGATTGGCCGGGCTCGGGACATCGCCTTTCAGCACGATCCGTTCTTTTTTCACTCGGGGGTCGCTCTTCGGAATCGCCGAGAGCAGCGCCTGACTGTAGGGGTGGAGGGGGTTCTCGTAGAACTCGTCCTTCTCCGCCACCTCTACCAGGCGTCCGAGATACATCACCCCGACGCGGTCCGCGATATGCTTTACCACGCTCAGGTCGTGACTGATGAACAGGTAGGTGAGATCACCGGCGTCCTGTATGTCCTCAAGGAGGTTGATGATCTGACTCTGGATACTTACGTCGAGGGCGGAGATCGGTTCATCGGCAACGATGAAGGTGGGGTCGAGGGCGAGGGCCCGGGCGATCACGACCCGTTGCCGCTGCCCTCCGGAGAACTCATGGGGGTACCGGTTCACGTGGTGCGACTGGAGCCCGCAGCGTACCAGCACCTCCTCCGCGCGGTCCCGCCCTTCCGATCCGGAGGCGATCCCGTGGACCTTCAGAATCTCCTGGATCGCCGCACCGACGGTCATTCGGGGATTCAAGGCGCTGTAGGGGTCCTGAAAGACGATCTGCATCTCTTTCCGCAGCGCCCGCATCCGGTCCGGCGAGGCGGAATAGACGTCTTCGCCCTTGTACAGGATTTTTCCGGAGGTCGCCTGAAGCAGGCGGAGCAGTACCTGGCCGGTCGTGCTCTTGCCGCAACCGCTCTCCCCCACCAGAGCGAAAGTCTCTCCGGGGAATATGTCGAAGCTTATCCCGTCCACCGCCTTGACGTGACCGATGGTGCGGCTGAACACACCCGATTTGATCGGGAAGTATTTCTTCAGATCCCGGACGGATACCACCGGCGTACGCTTCGCCGCCGCAGCGTCCGCAACAGTTCCCTCGGCGGTTCCCTGAACGGGGCGGTTCATCTGCGCTGAATCACTCATCCTTTGTTTTCCTCCCGAAGCCAGCACCGCACCCGGTGACCTTCACTCAGTACGGTAGTACCCGGCATGTCGGTGGTGCATACCGGCATCGCATGGGGACACCGCGGATGAAAGGGACACCCGCCGGGCATCTCGAGGGGGTTGGGTACGTTACCGGGAATAAACTGGAGTCGTTCCTGGCGACCCTCGATCGTCGGCCTGCTGCCGATCAACCCCTGGGTATATGGATGCATCGGATTATGGAACAGCGTTTCCACGTCCGCCTCTTCCACCAGTTTTCCTGCGTACATCACCGCAACGCGATCCGCCATCTCGGCGATGACGCTCAGATCGTGGGTGATGAAGAGAATCGCCGTGCCGATCCGCTCGGAGAGATCCTTCATCAGCTCCAGGATCTGCGCCTGAATCGTCACGTCCAGGGCGGTGGTCGGTTCATCGGCGATCAGCAGTTTGGGGTTGCAACTGAGAGCCATCGCGATCATCGCCCGCTGTCGCATCCCCCCGGAAAACCGGTGCGGATACTCATCGATCACCTCATCCGCCCGGGGGATTCCCACCATCTTCAGCATCTCCACCGCCCGGTTTCTGAGGGCCGAGCCGTTCAGTCCCTGGTGCAGCTGTATCGCCTCCATCAGCTGATCTCCGATCGTAAAGACCGGGTTCAGACTCGTCATCGGCTCCTGGAAGATCATCGCGATCTCGTTACCCCGGATGTGGCGCAGCTCCTCCCTTGAGAGCTTCAGAAGGTCCCGGTCACCGAAGATAATCTCGCCACCGTCGATCGACGCCGGCGGTGTCGGCAGGAGCTGAAGGATGCTGAGGGAGACCGCAGTCTTTCCGCAGCCGCTTTCCCCGACCAGACCGACCACTTCGCCCTGGTTGATATTCAGGGATACCTGGTCCACTGCGCGGACCTTACCCTTGTCCGTGTTGAAACTCGTCTGCAGGTCCCGTATCGATAGAAGTTTTTCCATAGCAGTTCCGTTTGGCCCTCTCACCGTGTTTTGGGATCGAGGGCATCCCGCAGGCCGTCACCCACCAGATTGAAGCCCAGTACCATCAAAAGAATCGCCAGGCCGGGGAAGGTGGTCAGGTGGTGGGCGGTCCGGATGTACTCCCGACCGTTACTCAGGATCGCACCCCATTCGGGAGTCGGAGCCTGCGCACCCAGTCCGAGAAAGCCGAGACCCGCCGCCCAGAGGATCGACGTCGCGATCTGAAACGTGCTCTGCACGATGATGGGAGCCATCGTATTGGGCAGGATATGGCGAAAGATGATACTGAAGTCGCCGATACCCGCCGCGCGAGCCGCCGCAACGTAACTCTGCTCCTTCGCCGCCAGCACCGATCCCCGCACCAGGCGGGCGTAGATCGGAACGCTGGCGACTCCGGTGGCGATCATCACATTCTCCACCCCTACTCCGAGGACGGTGACGACGACGATCGCCAGGAGAATTCCCGGGAAGGCGATCATGATGTCGATGAAGCGCTGCATGATGATGTCAAAGGTGCCGCCGTAGTAGCCGCTGATCGCACCGATGGGTACCCCGATACCGATACCGATCGCGACGGAGATGATCCCGATACCCAGAGAGATCCTTGCACCGTAGAGCATCCTGCTGAACAGATCCCGCCCGAGCTCGTCGGTCCCGAGAATGTGCTCGCCCCCTGCAGGTGTGAGGCGGTTTGCCAGTGACGTGTCCGTCGGGTCGTGGGTGGTGAGGACCGGAGCGAAGATCGCCGCCAGTACGAAAATGCCGATGATCGCGAGACCGATCACGGCACCCCGATTCCGAACCAGATGCCGCATCACCTCGCGAAGCTCGCTGTGCCCGATCCGGGGCACCATCTCTTCCTGCTCTTCCCGTATCAGTTCGCTGCTCATCATTCACCCTGCCCCGAATAATGGATCCGTGGATCAAGAAATGCGTAGATCACGTCTACCACAAGATTTATGATGACGAAAAGAAACGCCAGGAGCATCACCGTACCCTGCACCACCGGGTAGTCCCGCCGCAGGATCGCATCGACCAGAAGACGACCGACCCCCGGCCAGGCGAACACCGTTTCCGTCAATACCGCTCCTCCAAGGAGAATCCCGAACTGCAGACCGAGAACGGTTACCACCGGGATCAATGCGTTTTTAAGGGCGTGTTTGTACACGACGATACGCTCCGTCAGCCCCTTCGCGCGGGCGGTTGTGATGAAATCCTGTTTCAGAACGTCGAGCATGCTCGAGCGCGTGATCCTCGCCATGAGCGCCGCACTCGCCATCCCGAGAGTGATACTCGGCAGGATCAGGTGGCGCACGCTGCCCATACCCGTTGCCGGCAGCCATCGGAGCTGTACGGCGAACAGGAGTTGCAACATCAATGCCATCCAGAACACCGGTGCCGCAACTCCAACAAGGGCGACAAACATGCTCGCGTTGTCAAACAGGGAGTTCCGACGTGTGGCGGAAACGATTCCCGCGGAAACGCCGACTACCGTTGCGATAAGCAGGGAGATACTTGCAAGGGTCAGCGTGCGGGGGAAGCGCTCCCGAATCTCTGTTGTGACCGGACGGCGACTGAAGGTGGAGGTCCCCAGATCGCCACGTACGATACCGGACATGAAACGCCCGTACTGGATGTGGATCGGCTGGTCGAGACCGTACCGGACGCGAACCTGCTCGATATACTCCGGCGTCGCCTGGACACCCGCGATCGCCCGGGCGGGATCACCGGGTATCAACCGGATGATCGAAAAGACGATAAGCGAGACGCCGATCACGACGGGAATCGTGAGGAGTAGCCGTCGTAGAATGTACTGATACACGGTAAATGACCTCCGGAAAAAAAAGAAAGCTGCCGCCCCGGAGAGCGGCAGCCGATCTGTCGGAACACCGATCAGTCGGAGAACGTTGCGTCCCAGGCGCTGAGGTTCTCCAGAGGATGGTGGATCAATCCTTCCACGTAGGTGCGGTTGGCGTTGATCTGCCCCTCGTTGTACAGGAAGATCCAGGGAGCGTCGTCCCAGATGAGTTCCATGACTTCGCCGTAGAGCTCTTCACGGACAGCCGGATCGGTCTCGACCCGCGCTTCATCCAGCAGATCGTCGACCTCGTCGTTTCGGTAGAAACCGCGGTTGTTGCCGTTGGGATTCCACTGCCGGCTGTGAAGCAGCGCGTAAATACCGTAGTCGGCATCGAGGGTAACGGTACCCCATCCGAGCATGAACGCGTCGTACTCCGCCTGGTCCGGGGGCTGGCTGGTGAACTCGAGGTAACTCGACCACTCCCGCGTTTCCAGCGTCGCATCCACACCGACATCGGCGAGCATGTCCTGCACCGCTTCAGCAACCGTCGCGTCCAGGAGGTAGCGACCGTCGGGGTGATGGATCGTCATCGAAAGCCCGTCAGGATACCCCGCTTCAGCGAGAAGCTCCCGGGCGAGCTCGGGGTCGTATTCGTAGGGACCGACGCTCTTGTGGCCGAATACCGCCGGAACGATCGGTGCATCAGCAACGATAAACGCTCCATCGAAAAGCCCGTCGACGATCGCCTGTTTGTCGATCGCGTGGTTCAGGGCGCGTCGGACCAGCGGGTCGTCGAACGGTTCTTTCTGGTTGTTGAAACCGATGTAGATCGTACGGACGCTGGTTTCAAAGACGACATCGATCTCCGGGTCGGCTTCCAGTCGCGCAACTTCCTGGGGCGGTACACGCATGATCGCATCGGCCTCACCCGTTTCGAGGGCAACGATCAACGCGGAGCTCTCCGGAATGAAATCGAAGACGATGTTCGGGATCGCCGACATCTCACCATAGTAGTCCTCGTTCACTTCGAGAACGATCTGCTCGCCACGGCTCCACTCGGTCATGCGGTAGGGACCGGTTCCGACGGGGATCTCGAACGTGTCGTCCGGACCGAGCCCTTCGAGTTGCGCGGGACTGACGATACCGATGAAGCTGTGGGAAAGGTGGGAGAGGATCGGCGCAAAGGGCTGAGCCAGGGTCAGCTGCAGCGTGTACTCGTCAACCGCTTCGATCTCCTCAACCGAACCGAGGAGGAACGCGTACGCCGCTCCGACATCAGGATCAACGAAACGCCGCAGGTTTACCGCGACGGCTTCCGCGTTCAGAGGCTCGCCGTCGTGGAACGTCACGCCCTCGCGGATCTCGAAGGTCCAGACGGTACTGTCCTCGTTGGCTTCCCAGCTGGTGGCCAGCATCGGAGTCAGCGTGCCGTCCTCTTCCATATAGATGAGCCGTTCGACCACGTGTTCGCCGACGGTCGCCGCCGGGGCGGAGGTCATGTTGACCGGGTCCAGGGATTCCGGCTCCGCGCCGATCGCGATCGTCAGGGTATCCCGTTCTTCTACTTCAGCTTCCTGAGCTCCTCCGGCGAACAAACTCCCCGCCGTGACCAGGAACACCAGCACCATTACCGTGGTGGAAACCCACCCGTTGACTATGCGTCGCATAGCACCTCCTTTTAAAAATAGCTGTAAAAGTATATTGGTCAGATTTTGAGCGGTCAATAGGCGGTTTAGCGGCCGGCCCGCGACATTCCTTGACACACCAACGCACCGACCGTACGCTGAAAAGCAATGGATGAAAAAGTGATTGTCGACATTTATTGACCTGTCGACGCCCTGACCGTCGATGCCCCCGACAGTGTTCACAGGAGGTCCACGATGAAACCCACGGAACAGAAGATCCCCACCCTGAAAGAAGCGATGCAGACCCCGCAGAAGCATCGAGACATGGAGCTCGCCCTCGAACCGATGCCGAACTACAGCTCCACCCCGGGGGGTCCCCAGGATATGCCCCTCTCCTTCCGGGCGTCCTGGAAGCTCGCGGACCGTCCACGACGAATCGCCCTTCTTCTCGACGACTGTCAGGAAGAGTATCGCCCCTACGCCGGGGGAATCCTTCCCAACCTGGTTACCCTCGTGGACACGTTCCGGACCGCCCGGGCGGAACGCGACGGCGTCTGCGTCGCCTGGAGCGCCTGGAGTCGCCGCTTCGACGACGGAATCTCCAACGCGTTGGATCGCTGGTACGGCCCCCGGGGGTTGCGCCCCGACGATCCGGAGAACGCAGCGTATGTCTTTACCGGCGCGCCGGGGCTCAAGCCGCTGGCGGAGATCGCTCCAACCGACGAGGAGGTCGCCGACGGGTGGTTCTACCACGGCAAGCACCTCGACATGTTCTGGACGTTCAACGACGACGGGACCTCCTACCTCGACGAAAAACTGAAATCCCTCGGGATCGATACGATCGTCATCTCGGGACTCTGGACCGATGAGTGCATTCTCGCCACCGCCTACGCGGGAAACGCCCGGGGGTACGATGTCGTAGTCGTCGGCGATGCGGTGGCTACTGCAACGGACAACCACGAACGGGCCCTCATCGTCGCAAACAGCACCGTCGCGAAGGTCCTCGACACCGGCGACGTTGTCCGGTACATGCAGAACGATTTCGTCACCGGTGAAGTCGGCGCGGTGAAGGGCACCCGCTATCCCGATGGACGTAAAGAAGGGTGAAGCTCCCGCGGTCTGCGGAGCGGTATCCCTGGCCCATCGCCTCCACCGGATCGCAGGGGTCGGAGGGTGCATTATTCGGGACAAGCGCCCCAACTGCCTCGTTGTAGCCCCGGAAACCCCACATTTCACGCCGGTGTGAGTATCTTAGACGGATGAAACGCTTCGTTCTGATTCTCGTAATCGTCGGTGTCGTTCCCGTCGTCGCAGCAGAGGAAGCACGGCCGGTATCCGTCGCCGTCGCCGCCGAACTCGGCTTCGTCGATATCCCCTACCATCGCATCAAGATCGGAGAGTCGACGGATACCTTCGACTACGTCGGCGAAGGAGGACAGGAACTGCTCTTTCCCTACTCCCGCTTCTGGGCGGATATTACCCTCGGGACCGCACAGCGGCATCACCTGCGTCTCCTCTACCAGCCCCTTACCTTCGAGACGGTCACACAGTTTGAGGAAACCCGGGTGATCGATACCGAGACGTTCGAGGCGGGACAGGTCGTCGACGTGTACTACGGCTTCGACTTCTGGCGCGGTACCTATCGCTATCGCTTTATCGACACCCCGTCATGGGAACTCGACGGGGGACTCTCGATGCAGATCCGGAACGCCTCGATCCGCTTTATCGCACAGAATACCGACGAGGCGGTGATCACCCAGGACAACGGACCGGTCCCGATCCTGAGCATGCGGGTTCGCCGCACCTTTGCGGGAGCGCCCTGGGTAGAGCTCGACGCCGACGGCTTCTACGCCTCCAACTCGTTCTTCAACGGTGCCGATTATCCCTTTACCGGTTTCATCTGGGATGCCGCCCTCAGTGTCGGCGCCCCCCTCCGGGACCGGACCGAAGCGTTCGTGACGGCCCGCGCGATCGGCGGCGGAGCCCGGGGCACCTCCCAGGACGACCGTGATACCTGGACTCAGTCCCTCGCCGGCGGATCCGAGCGATACAATGATAACGTGATCTCCACCGTAGCGATCGCCCTCGGGTTGCGGTTGGAGTTGTAGGTACAAAGAGGAAGTACGGTACGATCCGGGCGTCACGGTGCGGCGGCCACGAGCTCCCGGATCACGCGACGTACCATGAAGCTCAGAGCCTTTCCACGGTATGCGAAGTCGTTGAACGTCCCGATGATGTGTGACGCCGTTCCGGGGTGATAGAACATGAACGCCCCGGTCACGCCGACGCACCCCCAACAGGAATACTTCCGGGGCATCAGAAGGGGAACCGTTCGGGGCTTCCAGATCGAGTACCCGTAGTTGAATCCGACCACCGGAAAGCCCATATACGTATCGTCATTGATCATCGTCTCAAGGGTTTCCCGTCGGATAAGCCGATCTTCCACGAGGGCCTGCATGAACAGGAGGTACTCCGACAGCGGCGCGATCACACTGCCGCCCGCGTGATCGATCGCGGGAGCACTCACGACGCTGCCGAAATCTACATCGTTCATGAACAGACCGGCGGGAGGAAGCTCTCCCTCTTTCCGGGGACGGGAAAACCCGTGGAGGAAGGCGTGGTACATGCCGAGGGGATCGAAGATGCGCTCGTGCATCACCTCGTGAAACGCCTTGCCCGTGACACTCTCGACGATGAACCCGAGGAGATAGTAGTTGGTATCGGTGTAGTGGTGTTTTGCGCCGGGCACGTCGACGGGGCGCATATGTTCTTTCCCCCAGGAGATCGCGTCCCGGGTAGTGATCGTGTACAGAGGGTCCTGCATCATCTTTTTCCAGAGCGGGTAGAACACATCGTAGAGACCGGAGGTCTGCATGAGAAGGTGGCGTATCGTGATCTCTCCGGAGTAGTCATGACCGCGGTACACGTGGAGTCCCCGCATCAGCTCATCGTCGAGGTATGCTCCGATGCGGTCGGTGAAACGCAGCGCCCCCTCTTCGTGAAGCATCGCGATCAGCGTCGCCGTGAACAGCTTGCCCACACTCGCCAGATGGTTGGGCTGCTCCACATGCACGGGAAGTCCCGTTCCGCTCCCGGCGACGGTAAGATCGACCCCGACCTTCTTCGAGTGCACCAGGAGAAACGCGCGGCGAACCCGCCGGTCACCCTGGACCTGTTTTCGGAACGCCCCTTCGATCCGGGACGCGCACGTCGCTGCCTCCGGGCCGGATGCGTCCCGTGATACCCTTCGATCCTGTTCCATCTGCGCTCCTTTCCGTTTTGGTCCCGCCCCCATCGCGGCCGGTCACAGGCGCGGAGAACGTCGCGACCGTCTCCGCGAGGTGCCGCGGTTTCCTGCCCGGTCCACCGCGGCCCTGCCCGGCGCCGGCAGCCGCCTCCACAGTCACCGGCGTTCACTACCATACTACCGCAACTTCGTAGTCGGAAAAACAGGAATCGGAACTCATGATCGCCGCGTCTTCAGCGATCCCCTGGGCGATCATCAGCCTGTCGAAAGGATCGCGGTGCACCCACGGTAACGTCGTGATGGTGTGAATATGGGCAGGTGTTATCGGCAACCATGTGATCCCGTTTCTGGTAATCTCTCGGGGAATCGCCTCCTCCCACCCTGGCGCAAGCTCGAGCTTACCGAGACTTACCTTGATCCCTATTTCCCAGTATCCGGCGATACTAAAAAGGAGGGTGTTATCGGCATCGGTCAGAACGTCTCGCGCTGTCCGGGACAGCTTTGTCGACCGGCTGAACATCCACAACAGGACGTGAGTATCGAGGATCACCTTCACGTCGGTTTTTCCGCGGCCATGTACGGGGCGAAATCGTCGAGAGGTTCGTCGAAGGACTCATCGATCCGTATCACAACATCCGACAACGCATCGAACCGGCGAACCTCAGAAGTGTACGGTACGATACGAGCGACCGGGGTGCTTCCTCGGGCAAGAATGAGTGTCTCGCCGGCCTCCACCTCACGCAGAAAGCGAGACAGATGTGTCTTTGCCTCATGGATCGTGATCGTCTTCATGAGAGCAATCTAACTTAGTTCTACGACTTAGTCAATCAACAAAATTCCGATCAGAACCCGACCCGGTACGCGGTGGCCGTGAACAGCTACCGCGACCATCACCTCTGCGGTAGGGGCTGTATTATCCTTCTTCATAGAAAAACACCTCCTCGACGTTCACCCCGAAGACCCGTGCGATCCGGAATGCGAGCTCCAGGGAGGGAGAGTAGCTCTGTTTCTCGATCGCGACGATCGTCTGGCGTGTGACACCCACCTTTTCCGCGAGCTGGGCCTGAGTCATCTCTCCCGCGTGGAATCGCATCTCCCGGACGCGGTTGGTGATCGGTGCGGAACCCATTCAGAACCCCCGGCGATAGAGAACGATTCGAACAGTCTCGCTCGCCACTTCCGAGATCACTCCGGAGACCGCGATGACCGGCAGCATACCGATCGGTGTGACCCCGAGACGCACCGCGAACAGCGCTGTGACGAATGAAAGGTAGTGTTTGCATTTTCCCCGCAGATCGGTGACAATAACCCAAGATCCATGGACATCGCTCAGCTCGCCGGCGCAACACTCAACCGGAATCGACTCGAGATCGCCTATGAAATCACCGATGAGTTCATCCGGTCCCGGCGCGCCGCCGGTGCGACCGCAGGTCTGAGCCGGGAGGCGCTGCTTGAGTACACCCAGCACGATCTCTCGAAGCTCTTCGTCTCGATCGTCAGCCATCGACCTGAGCTGTTCCGGAAGTATGTGGAGTGGCAACGATCCCTCTTTGTACACCGGAACATACCCTCTGCCACAATCCTGAACCACATGGTCGTAACGAGGTCGGTTCTGAGGCGACACCTGTCGCCGGCAGAGATGGGTCCCGTTCAGGAGATTCTTGCCGGTGCGGAAGCGGCTCTCGAGGGTATTATGCAGCCGGAAGAGCCCTACATACGACCCGACGCGCCCTGCGCGGATCTTGCCGCCGAGTATCTGTCACTGCTCATCGAGCGTCGCGGAGACGAAGCGGTGGCGCTGGTGTGCGGTGCCGTCGACGCCGGCCTCGACACGACCGCGGCGTACCTTGATATCATAGAGCCGGTACAGCGGGAGGTGGGCCGTCTCTGGCAGATCAATGAGCTCTCCGTCGGGGGGGAGCACTACGCGACCGAAACCAGTCGGATCCTCATGGCAGCTATTCGTTCGCGTTTTTCTCCGCGGTCCCATCGCGATACCACCATCGTCACCGCGTGCCTCGGCGGGGAGCTCCATGAACTCGGTGCCCGTATGGTCAGCGATTTTCTCTATCTCGGGGGATACCGCTCGATCTTCGTCGGCGCAAACACGCCTCACGACACGATCCTGACCGAGATCGAGCGTTCCGGCGCCGCGGTACTGGCGTTGTCTGCAACGATGACGCTTCAGGTCCGGAACGCCTACGAATTGATCGACCGCCTCCGGGATCAGTTCGGTCGGGATGTACAGGTCCTCGTCGGTGGATACGCCTTCAACCAGGCCCCCTCTCTCGTCGACGATATCGGCGCGGATCTCTATGCGGACCGCGCGGATCACGCGGTAGAGATCATCGGACGGGAGGTCATGTCGTACGCGGGATAGGCGTTGCGCAGGTGCGTCTCCTACGTCTGGAGTGATACCCGTTTGGAGTGATACGCACAGAAACGTCACGCGTTTCGCTGGTTTGAGTATCAGCGACGTGTTCCACCGACACCTCCTTGCATTCTATCGGGAAAATCTACGAAAATTGACAAATGGAAGAACCCTCATCCCCCGAACGGCGGCGGACCCGGACGTCGTACCGTATCGGCTTTGTCCACTCAGCAGAGACTGCCGCCGTGGGTATCACCGTTTTCGTGATCCTGGCGCTTCTCTTTCCGGTCCGCCGACTCCTGGAGACACGAGATATCAGTCGCTTCGAGGTGGAGGCGTGCCTGATACGATCGGAAGTGGAGGATTTTTTCGGAATCCAGGATCAAATCGCAGCCCAGATTCCCAGTCGCACCCGGATACGAGAAGAACTGGTCCGGCTCGATAGCGGGAAGATATCCCTCTCGGAGTACCGCTCCTATACCGACCCCAAACTGGGTGACGCCGTAGCCGCAACGGATGATATCATCGCGGTCGTCCGGTACGATCGGTCAGGGCGTCTCGTTGCCGCGGCAAATCCCCTCGACCTGGTTGTGCCCGATCGTCTTGATGCCGACGAGAGATCCGACGGCGCACCGGTAACGCGATACGGTGGCACCGTCGAAGGAAACGCGGGATCGATTCGGTATTACGCTACCATCATACCCATTGTCGAACCAGATGAACCCGTTATCGGATACGATCTCGTCGCCTTGTCCCTGGAAACACTGTATCCCCGTCTGGTTGAATCGGTGAAAAACGGTTCCGCCGGCAGTATCGACCTGTTGCACCAGGACTCCCCGGCCCCGGTGTTGTCGACCACCGCCGGGTTGTCCGGTCCTTCCGGCGCTTCCGGGGAGCACGAAAACGGTGAAGGCAACACCGATGCACAGAGCGTAACCCGGACGTTCACCATAACCGGAGGATGGACGATACGAGTCGGCCAGGCCCGGAGTGCATTGTTTGCGGACACCCGCCGGGACATTTCGATTCTCATCGGCGTGACAGCCGTTATCGGCCTCGCAATCTTTCTTCTCTTTCGACGGGTTGCCGCCCTCCTGGTGGAACAATCGTCGGCGGAGCGGGCCGAGCTCGAGTCGATCGTAGCGGAGCGTACCTCCCGCCTTACCGCGTTGTTACACGAGCGGGACGTACTCCTCCGGGAGGTGCACCACCGGATCAAGAACGACATGTCGATGGTACAATCGGTACTCGCCCTGCAGCGGGACGATGCGTCGACCGAAGGTGAACATCGAGCGTTTGCCGAAGCGGAGAGTCGAGTCGGTCTGATGTCGGAGATCTATGATCTTCTGTACCGTTCCGCTGATTTCGGTACCGTCCGGATACGTCCGGTATTGACGAACCTTCTGCCACGCGTTGTTGATTCTCATCACCTGGGAGAGCCCCGTATCGATCTCTCCGTCGATGTCGACGATCTCGTTCTCCCCCGGCGGGTTGCCGGTTCTCTCGGAATGATCGCCAATGAGCTGGTGATCAATGCGATCAAGTACGGGTGTGACCCTGAGGAGCCACGGATCACCGTAACGTTTCGGTCGGACGACAACCATCCGGAACGGCGCGCATCCGAGAGAGACACCGCGAATGAGATCTATCTTCTCGAAGTGGCCGACAACGGCGCCGGGTTCCCGGAGGATGTGAAGGCGGGGCGCTGGGGGTTCGGTCTGGAGATGGTGAACGCCTTTATCGCGGATTACGACGGTGCGGTCACCTTCCCCGAACCGGATGAAGGGAGAGCAACCACCTTCCCCGGAACGATCCGGATCTCAATGGTGGTGCCTGACGACGAGGCAGGCGTGTAACGCCCCCGGGGGGCGTTGCGTTACGCCCCCTTCTTTCCCAGAGTGATCTTGCGGCCTGCGTAGCTTTCGTAAGCGATGATGATCAGCAACAGGATCGTACCGTAGACGAGGCCCCGGGCGAAGGGGGTGATCCCCAGGCGGGTAAACGCGCTGGAAAGCATCTGCAGAAGGACCACGGAGATAAAGATCCCCGAGAATTTCCCGGAACCGCCGTAGGGGTCCATCGTGCCCATGACGGACACGACGATCGCCTGGAGCAGGTAAGACTCGCCGTACCCCACACGGGCGGAGTTGGTCCGGGAGATCATGATGAGGGCGCTGATCCCCGTCAGAAACCCACCGAGGGCGTAGGTCACGATGACGGTCCACGCGTTGTTGATCCCCGAGAAACGCGACGCAACGGGATTTGACCCGAACAGATAGAGGCTCCGTCCCCACCGGGACCGGGTGAGCAGAAACCCGACGATGAGGAATGCGAGAACCATCACGATAAAGGGAAAGGGAACGCCGAAGAGTTTCCCGTTTCCGACAAAGGCAAACTCCTGAGGGAACCCGACGACACCGCGTCCGCCGGTGACGATCATACCGATCCCGGCGAAGAGCATCATCGTTCCGATCGTGGTGAGAATCGAGTGCACCCCGATCTTGGCGATGATCAACCCGTTGAATACGCCCCCGAGGAATCCCGACAGGAGGGCGACTCCCACCGCCAGGAGTATCACCGTCGTCGTCGATGCTCCGGCGAGGAGTGCTTCATTGGTAAGCACGAATGCCGCGAGGATACCGGCGAGGTTCATGTTGGAGACCACCGAGAGATCGATCCCCCCGGTGAGCATCGCGATCGCCATCGCCATCGCGAGGAATCCGAACTCCCCCATCTGGAACATGATCGACGAGATATTCCGCCAGTTGTAGAACCGTGTTCCGTAGAGGAGAAAGATGAGCACCGCGACAACGAAAAACGCCGTCATGAGGAGAAAGATCTTGGTCAGATGTATCGTTTTGTTTTGCATCGCTTGTCTCACTCGTTATGGAATATGAGATTCCGTAGATTCTCACGGCGCGTCCGGATCGCCATGATCGAGACGCTGAGGATAAGGATACCCCCGATGAAGAAACGCATCCACGACGACGACAGTCCGATAAGTATCAGTGTCGTCTGGAGGGTCGTGATGATCAGGACGCCGAGGACCGTTCCCGACACGGTACCGACACCGCCGGTAAGTTTTGCACCACCGAGAACGACGGCGGTCAACACGAACAGCTCGTCACCGACAAGAGATATCGGATTCAAGGAACGGACGTGGGCGGTATACACGATCCCCATAAAGCCCGAGAGCATCCCGACGTAGCAGTAGATGAACGCCCGCGTTTTCCACAGTTGTACCCCCGCCCGCTCGGCCGCCTCCTGGGAACTGCCGAGAGCGTAGACGGTCCGACCGATCAACGTCCGGTTCAGGAGAAACCACGTCAACACCACAAGGATCACCGCAGGGACGACGAACCAGGTGAGGCGGGCGGCACCCCCGGGCATCGCGAGGGTCAGCATCGGGTCCGTCCCGAACCAGACGATCGAGTCGGGCATGTTCCCGACGGGAACGAATTTGGTACCGAAGATAAGGGTCATCAGTCCGACGAAGATCGACTGCGTGCCGAGGGTGACGATCAGCGTCTGCAACCGGAATTTGTGGATGAAAAACGCGTTGACCGCTCCGAGGGCGATGCCGAAGACACCGGAGAGGGCAAAAGCGAAGGCGATGCTGTCGATACCGGTGGCCATCATGATCTTTACCGTCGCGTAGCCACCGAAGATCGCTATCGCGGTAAAGGATACGTCGATACCTCCCGACGCGAGAACGACGAGGGCTCCCATCGCAAGGATCATCGTCCCCGCGCTGGACCGGATGATCTGGAAGAGGTTATCCAGCCGATAAAACGAAGGGTTGATCGATCCTACCAGGACGCCGTATGCGAGGAGGATCGCCAGCAGTATCGTTTCCTGTCGTGCGATGAGTTTTTTCACGCGGGAACTCCTTGTTCAACGATCGTGCGCAGTTCTTCCTGTTCGGTATTCTCGCGGTTCCCTTCGTAGATAAATGCGCCGTCCCGCATCACGACGATGCGGCTGCTGTTCTTGTATACTTCCGGGATCTCGTCGGAGATGATGATGATCGCCATCCCGCTCCGGGCGAGTTCGTGGACGATCTCGTGGATGTTCGACTTCGAGGCGACATCGATCCCCACGGTGGGACCATCGAGGATGAGCAATCGCGGTTTGGTTGCAAGCCACTTCCCGATCACCACCCGTTGCTGGTTGCCACCGGACAGTGAGTTTACGTTGTCCGCGGCGGAGGGCGCCTTGACGGTCAGCTTGTTGAACCACTCGTTTGCGACGGTCTGTTCCTCCACGGGATCGACCAACCCCCACTTCGTAACGTTCTTCAATACCGAAGCGGTCAGATTCTCTTCGATCGCCTTTTTCTGGAAGAGACCCTGCACGTGGCGATCCTCCGGCACAAGGGCGATGCCGGCGCTGATCGCCGTCTCGGGAGAGTCGATCGCGATCGGTTTCCCTTCGACGAGGATCTGTCCGCTCTCCGGGGGATTCAGCCCGAAAAGGGAGAGGGCGAACTCTGTTCGCCCGGCACCGAGGGGACCGGTGATCCCGACGATCTCGCCGGCATGAACCTGCAGATTCAGTCCGCGGTAGTGGGGCTCCCGGGTGAGGTTTTTCACCTCGAGCACCGGTTGCTCCGACTGCGGCGAATACTCGTAGGGGGTGTAGAGGATATTTTTTCCCGTCATGTGGTACGCAAGGGAATCTTCATCGAGGGAGCCGGTGGGAAAATCTCCGATCTTCTTGCCGTCCCGGATAACGGTGATATTGTCGGAGACGCGGAATACCTCGTCCAGCTTGTGGCTGACGAAGACGGTGGCGATCCCCTTCTCCCGTAGCCCGGCGATGATCCTGAAGAGGGAATCGATCTCCGCCTTGGTAAGTGCCGTCGTCGGCTCATCCATGAAGATGATCTTCGCGTCGAGCACGAGGGCCCGGGCGATCGCGACGATCTGCTTCTGCGCCATCGAAAGGTTCTTGACGGGAGTGTCAAGATCAAGGTTCTCCCGGAGCTGTTCGAGTCCGTGGCGGGCCCGTTCCGCGACCACCCGGGGCTTGATGTGGCGAACCTCGTCACGAACCATCCAGTTGAACGCGATATTCTCCGCTACCGAAAGCTGCGGGAAGAGGGAGAGATCCTGGTAGATCACCTGTACTCCCTCGTTCATCGCCTGCCGCGCCGTGAGGTTGGTGTATTCGTTTCCGTTCAGCACGATACTTCCCTCATCGAACTCCTGGGAGCCCGAGACGGAGCGAATCAACGTCGATTTTCCCGATCCGTTCTCCCCGACGAGGCAGTGCACTTCACCATATCCCACCGACATATCGACATGGTCAAGAGCCTGTACCCCGGGGAACGCTTTTGTCAGTCCTTTTATCTGTAGTACATATTCGTCGGCCATCAAGAGTTCCTCTCAATACGTGTATCCGGCCCGAACAAGCGGGCCGGAACAGACATACGGTATACATGTGGGTGGTGCCCGCCTCGTCCGGATTACGGTTGCCCGCGCACCGGACGAGGGTTGTCTGCCACCTCTAGAAGAATAGCATATCGTCGATATTTTCCTGATTGAAGATAAGCGGTGCGTTTCCGAAGACAAGCCGTCCGTCAACCTGGATGTCTTCATACCCCTCTTTGCCGAGGTCGACTCCGCTCTCAAGCTCCTGGCCGGTGAGGGCAAGGTAGGCGATGTGAGCGGCTGCGTATCCGGCATCCGCAGGGCGCCACGCCTGTCCCTGCTGGAGGGACCCGTTACGGATATACTGCTCCGACATCGACGGGAGAGTCAGACCGACCGCGGCGACCTCTCCGGTGAGACCGAGCTCCTCGATCACCTGGGCGTTCATGATCGTCGAGGACGCGGAGTTCCCGAAAAGCCCCTTGAGGTCGGGATAGGCGGAGAGAAGCTCCCGGGCGTTGTCGTAGGCGGTCTGCTCGGTGTTCCAGTCCTCAACCGGTTCGTCGAGAACGAACTCCATGTCCGGAGCGTTCTCTTCGATGTACTCCATCAGACCGCGATACCACTGCATGTGGGTCTCCATCGTCAGACCACCGACCTGGCCGGCAAACTGCCCTTCGTAGTCCATCTCGCGAGCGAGAGCCTCACCCATGACACGTCCGAACTCGTGGTTGGTAAACGCTTCGAGATTGTAGTCCACAACACCGTCGTGATCACGCACGAGCTGCTCCGCTTCGTGGCTGACGACAACGATACCCGCTTCCCGGGCGCGGCGAAGGACGGGAATCATCGCCTCAGGATCGTTGGGCACGACGAGAATCGCATCGACGCCTTGGGCGATCAGGTCCTCGACCATCTGGTTCTGCCGTGCCGGATCGCCGCCTTCAGGTGCGATCTGCCACGCTTCCACATCGTCGAAATCCTCACCGAACTCTTCCACCCCGATGCGCATGTCGTCGAACCACGAGATACCTTCATGTTTCGCTACCATCACGATCTCGTAGACATCGTCGCCACCGTCCTGCTGTCCCGCGGCGAACGCCACACCCGGCAGTGCAACGAGAACGACAAGCGCCAACAAACCGAACATGCTGTACTTGTTCATACAACTCCCCCTTTGCGGTGAATTAATTTCGGTTAGGAACATCTTTTGATTGTTTTCCTAACCTACGTGTATTGAACCACCGGCGTTTCCGATTGTCAACAAATTTTTTCCCCGATATGCCGTTTTACAAACAGACTCTCCGACATAACTTGCCTATATGTTCAGCAGTTTTCTATTTTTAGCCGTTCCAAAACAATTCTTACACGATCTCACGCATTTCGATACTAAATTACAGCCGATGGTACGGAGGAGGAGAAGATCGAGGAGGTGTCACCGTTACCGAGGAGCGAAAACTGCTATTCGTCCTCGGCGTAGACCAGACGGACCCCGCTGTTGTTGATGTACGATTCGTACCGCTGCGGTACGCCGCGGTCGGTCACGAGAACGTCGAACTCGTGGAGATCGGCAAAGTAGGAGGTCTGGACAACCTGGAATTTGTCGGAGTCGACAAGGAGGACGTTGGTGAGGCTCGATTCCATGATCGCCCGTTTCGTCTTCTGTTCCCACGGATTGGATGACGTGACACCCATCTTTTCGTGAATACCCGTAGCACCAAGAAACGCTTTGGAGGCGCGATGGCGCCGGATCATCGCGATCCCCTCTTCACTCTCGCACATCAGGCTGTTCTGGTGGTAATACCCGCCGGTGAAGATGAGATTGACATCTTTCCGGTCGTGGAGTTCAATAAAGACGTTCAGGGAGACGCAAATCACGGTAAGATCGTAGTTTACCGGCAACGCGCGGGCGAGGTAGTACGGCGTCGTTCCGGAATCGATAACGATCGTATCCTGAGGTTCCACCAGGGACGCCGCCTTTTTTCCGATCACCATCTTCTCGTGCTGGTGCACCGCCTGCTGCTGGGTGATGAAGTACTGGTCACCGATTCGCAGGGTGTCGCTACCGGGATTGATCGACGCTGCGCCGTGGGCGATAAACACGAGACCGTCGTCTTCGAGACGGCGAAGATCCCGACGGACCGTCACCTCCGATACGCCCGTCTGGTCTGCCAGATCGGTCACCCGCTGCATCCCGCCGGTCGAGAGGATCCGTACGATTTCATTCATTCGCTGCTGCTGCTTGTCCACAACGAAACACCTTTCTCGCGCTTCGCGACACAGATTTCGTTATTCTCGCGATCGCGACCAGAATACCACGTGTCTGCAACAGTACCAAGGGAAAAGTAAACGAATGGCGGTGTTTTTCTGCGCGCAACACCGATAATGCATTTTTCGTAAAGGGTATACCCGGCAATTTTTTCTTTGACAATCATCAAATGTTATTTTACGATCATACTAACACCTGGAACGGGAGTGAGTCGAGGAGTGGTGACTTCAATACGAGATTCAATAACGGTGCTTTCCGACGGCCTCTATTACACGGAAATCCTCACCGATCAGGTCCATCAGAAGATCGAGAACCTCGGGACCCGGATGGGCTTTGTCAATCTCCTGGTGCAGCATACTACGAGCGCCCTGTTACTTGTAGAACATGAAGCGGGGATCATCATGGATATCAAGGAAGCCCTCCAGAAGCTCCTCCCGGAGTCGGGGGAGTTCTATCACCACCAGCGAGGGGTCGATCGCAACGGCGCGGGGCACGTACTGTCGGCGTTGTTCAACGGCACCCTGACGATACCGGTCATCGACGGCGAGATGGTTCTCGGCACGTATCAGGAGATTATGTTCATGGATTTTCAACCGGAGCGAACGGAACGTGCCGTCGCGGTAACAATCATGGGGGCCTGTGAACCGTGAACTCCGCCCTTCTCCTTGTCCCCTACGGAACGCTGATACCTGAGCTGCGAACGATCGCCTATCGAACGGGACCTCCCTCGGTGATTCACACGCTGTCCCCGGACACGATCTTTCGTCTCGACGATTACCTTACAGGAGAAGCGCGGGGAACCGGAGAAACAGCGATATCCGATACGGAGAAGGAGCAACTCCGGATGATCTATGGGGACCGTCCTGTCGACCGGGAGCTCGTCACTCTCTGTGGTACGCTGCGGGAACGGGGAGGATCGGTATATCTCGGGAGGGTCGCACCGATTCTCTACGACCTGTACCGTACCGTCATCCCCGGATACATGGGTCTCGTCGATACTACCCGCGGGATTCCCGAGCTTGACAAGACGGAGGTGATCGTCGTGACCCGGGATCTGGGAATTCTCGAACGGACGATCGAAGACGGCGGGCAGGGAATACACTATCAGTCGGCATACCGACTGCAGAGAGAGCTGGAACTCCGGGGGCTGTTCGTTCCCGGGAGAACGTCAGGGCACATCGAGATGAGTGGAGGATAGTCATATGGCGAAGTATGCAGTGGGAATTGATGCGGGAACCTCCGGAGCAACGGTGATGATCACCGACCTCGCCGGCAACGTTGTCGGAAGCGCGTACCGGGAGTACCCGTGCAATTATCCCCGCCCCGGATGGAGCGAACAGGATATCGAACTCGTCTGGGGCCAGCTCTGCGAGGCGAGTACGGATGTGCTGAAACAGACCGGTATCGATCCGAAGGATATCGGGTCTCTGGGGTTCTCCAGTCAACGGGGCACCTTCGTCTGCATCGATCGATCCTGGAAACCCCTCCACCGCTCTATCGTGTGGAACGACAACCGCGCGGCGCAGTCGCAACTCCCGAGGTTCCGGGAAAAGATGAGCGATCAGGAGTATATCGCTGAGGCGGGGGTGGCGATGGATCCCCACTGGTCGCTCTTCAAGATGATGTGGGTGAAGGAGAACATGCCCCGGGTCTGGGACCAGACGTGGAAAGTGGTCAACGGGCAGGAGTGGTTTCTCCACAAGCTCGGATCGGAAGAGATCTTTTCCGATCCCGCGTCGCTGACCCTCAACGGGATGATGGCGATCGACTCGCTGGACTGGTCGGACAAGATCCTTTCGGCGGCAGGAATCCCCCGGGACAAGCTTCCGCCGATCCGCGAACCGATGCGACAGGTCGGTGTGATCTCCTCCCGGGCGGCGAAGGAGACCGGATTCGCCGAGGGGATGCCGATCGTCGTCGGTGGCGGTGACCAGCAGTGCGCGGCGGTGGGAGCCGGGGTAATCAGGGAGGGCCTCTCGGAGGTCACGATTGGTACCGGGGGGGTTATGGTCGCCCACGCGGACTCCCGCAAGCCAGACCCGACGGGAAAGGTGATCACCGGTGGTCACGCGATACCCGGCAAGTGGGACATGGAGGGAACGCAGTACTCCTCGGGGGCGACCCTCCGATGGTGGCGCGACACCTACGCCCAGGTCGAAGCGGACGCAGCCTCGAAGCTGGGGATGAGCACCTACGATCTGATCACCGCCCAGGCGGCGCACGCCCCGGCGGGATCAAAGGGATATCTCTTCTTCCCCTTCTTCACCGGACAGGTGACGCCTCACTATATCCACACCGCGTCGGGGGGCTCCCTCGGCCTCGGATTCATGCACGACCGGAACACGATGGCCCGGGCGGTACTCGAAGGGGTCACGATGGAGATGCGGATGATCGTGGAAGCGATGGAGAGCGTCCTCGGAACGCCCTTCGACATCATCGGCCTCTCCGGAGGGGGCGCGAAGAGCGCACTGTGGCAACAGATCCAGTCCGATGTCTACGGGCGCCCGGTCAAGACGTACCGGGTTTCGGAGTGCACCACCCTGGGTGCCACGATCCTTGGCGCCGCCGGAGCGGGACAGTTTACGTCGATCCAGGAAGCGGTGGAGAACATGGTGAACGTCACCGGTGTCATCGAGCCCGACGCGAGGCGTCAGGCGATGTACACCGATCTGTACGGAGTGTTCCGGGACACGCTGTTTACTTTGCGGGACTCGGGAATCTACGACCGGCTGGCGGGGCTGCAGGACAAATACTGGGGAGGCGGAAGCGGGGAGTGATCCCCGCCCCGCCTGTTCACCACACGACTGTCCATCACACAACGATTCGTATCGGGTTCTCGATCAGCTCCGCAAGGGACTGCAGAAAGATCGCCCCCTGAGCACCGTCGACGATACGGTGGTCGATCGTGAGGCTCAGGGTCATCACCCGTTTGCTCCGGACCGCGCCGGTTTCATCGAGGTAGAGGCGCTCTTCGGTGGCGTTTACACCGAGGATGCCGCTTTCGGGGGTGTTCACGATCGGCGTGAAGGAGGTGATCCCGAACATCCCGAGGTTGGTGATCGTGAAGGTAGCTCGATGCACCTCGTCGGGTGTGAGCGCCCGGGTACGGGCGCGTTCCGCAAGATCTGCCCGTTCCGTCGCGATCGCAGACAAGGGCTTCACGTCGGCATCCCGGATGACCGGCACGATCAGTCCCTCTTCGAGGGCGACGGCGACCCCGATATCGATCTGTTCCGTCGTGACCAGCTCTTCTCCCACGATCGCGGTCCGCATGAAGGGTGCATCCTGTAACGCCAGAGCCACGACTTTGACGAGCATATCCGTCACGGAAACGCGCTGCTCCTCGGGGATCGCCGCGTTGATCTGTGTTCGCAGACCAAGGAAGGCGTCGACGTCGACGGGACGATTGAGGGTGACCGGGGGTACCGTGTGGTGACTCTCGCTCATCTTCGCGGCGATCGCCTTCCGCATCCCCTTAAGGGGCGCCCGGAGGGTAGCCCGTTCCGAACGCCCGCTCCGGGCTTCCCCTCTCGCCGGCGGCGCTGCCAGGACGTCGCGTTTCACGATGCGCCCGCCGGGGCCGCTGCCTGAGACGGCGGCGAGGTCGATTCCACGCTCCTCGGCGATCTTTCTGGCGAGGGACGATGCCGCCGGAACGGTCCCCGGATCGGTTCGTGTTCCGGTGCCCCTCTCCGTAAGGTACGTCTCGACGTCACGAAGGCGCACCTCTCCATGGGTGCCGGAGGGCGAGACGTCGGCGATCTCGGTTCCTGTTTCCTCGGCGCGACGCCGGGCGGCGGGAGTGGCGGGGACCGTACCGGCGCTGCGGGACAATCGCCGTTCCGAGGTTGCTTCCGCGCCGGTACCGGTCGCCGCGCCGGCGCCGTTCGAGCCGGGTTGCGCCGTGGCAGTCACGCCGGATGGTTCCGAAGGACCCGTTTCCGATCGTCCGGATTCCGGAGGTGTCTCCCCCTGTTCTCCGATGTACCCGATCGTAGTGATCACCGGGACCTCGTCCCCTTCGTGGTACAGCGTCGCGAGGAGATAGCCGGAGACTTCCGCTTCCACTTCCATCGCGACTTTGTCCGTTTCGATCTCGAGGAGGGGCTCTCCCGCTTCGACGCGGTCGCCGACGTCCTTGAACCACTGGATGACGGTGCCCCGTTCCATCGCCATCCCCGCTTTCGGCATTATCACTTCGGTAGCCATCGTTCTCTCCTTAGCCGAGCAAGTCCCGGATCGTCGCTTCGATCTTTTCCGGGGTGGGCACCGCGTTGCGTTCCAGTTCGGGATTGTAGGGGATCGGGATATCGAGCCCGCCCAGGCGCCGGATCGGTGCGTCGAGGTAGAAGAACGCCTCCGAGTCGGCGATGGTAGCGACGATCTCTCCGCCGTAGCCGCCGGTCTGCACCGCCTCGTGGACGACGAGTGCCTTTCCCGTCTTTTTCACCGAGTCGACGATGATCTGCCGGTCGAGGGGCATGAGGGTCCGGGGATCGACAACCTCGATCTCGACACCTTCTTCGGCGGCCAGCTTCTCCGCGACTTCGAGGACGGTGGGAACCATGCGTCCCCAGGTAACGACGGTGAGGTTCGTTCCTTCCCGCTTGACGTCGCCGACGCTGAGGGGGATCGTGTACTCCTCTTCGGGAACGGGGCCCTTTTTCCGGTAAAGGAGTTTCTGTTCCAGGAAGACCACGGGGTTGTTGTCCCGGATCGCCGACTTGAGGAGTCCTTTCGCGTCGTACGGCGTCGAGGGGACGACCACCTTGAGTCCGGGAATATGGCAGTACCACGCCTCCTGGCTCTGGGAGTGCTGCGCCGCGGCGCCGGTCCCGGAGCCCGCCGGTGCGCGGACGACCATCGGCACCTGTGCCCGCCCGCCGAACATGTACCGCATCTTCGCGGCCTGGTTTCCCAGCTGGTCGATACCGATTCCGATAAAATCGCTGAACTGGATCTCCGCGATCGGGCGTGACCCGGTAGCGGCTGCACCCGCTGCTGCGCCGACGATCGCCGCTTCGCTGATCGGGGTGTCCCGGACCCGCTCTTCCCCGAACTCCTCGATCATTCCGACGGAAACGCCGAAGGCGCCGCCGTAAACGCCGATATCTTCGCCCATGAAGAAGACGTCGCTGTCACGACGCATCTCTTCACTCATCGCCTCTCTGATCGCTTCTGCGTAGGTTATTTCACGTTCACTCATCGTTGTGCTCCTTTCCTGTATGCACCGAAGTTCGCCCGGTCGGTCACCGACCGGGCGAGCCTCCCGGGCAGGACTCCCCTCGCGGGCAGATCTCCGTCTCCCATAGGTTCCCGGTCACGCGTAGACGTCGGTGAGAAGGTCCGCCGGATCGGGGTCGGGGCTGCTGTTCGCAAACTCCACCGCCTCTTCGATCATCTGCCGCGCCTGTTCCTCGACTGTGTCGAGTTCCTCTGCGGTGCAGACGCCGTGTTCGACGAGGACGGCGCGCATCCGGGGGATCGGATCTTTCTGCTTCCACTCGTTGATCTCTTCCTTGGTGCGGTACCGGTTGGCATCGCTCTTGGAGTGACCGAGATACCGGTACGTTTCGGCGACGATGAGGTATGGACCGTGTTCTTTGACGTACTCTTTCGCCTCTCTGACCGCGTCGTAAACCGCGAAAATGTCGTTTCCATCGACCGTTTTACCGGGAATTCCGTACGCCGACGCCCGGACGGAGAGGTCATCGATGTTGGTCGCCCGCCGGGTACTCATGGACATGCCGTACTGGTTATTCTCGCAGACGTAGATCACCGGGAGTTTCCACACCGACGCGAGATTGAGGGACTCGTGGAAGGTGCCTTCGTTGATCGCACCGTCGCCAAAAAAGCAGATCACCACGTTGTCTTCCCCTCGCCGCTTCACGGTGAGACCCGCACCGGTGGCGATCGGAATCCCGCCCCCGACGATCCCGTTGGCGCCGAGGTGCCCGAGGGTGATATCGGAGATGTGCATAGAACCGCCTTTTCCCTTGCAGTACCCGTTCGCTTTTCCGAGAAGCTCCGCCATCATCGGTTTGACGTCGAGTCCTTTCGCGATCGTATGTCCGTGGCCGCGATGGGTGCTGGTGATCCAGTCATCGTCGCTCAGGTTGGCGACGGCCCCGACGGCGGTCGCCTCTTCGCCGACGTAGAGGTGGGTCGTCCCGTGGACCATCCCCCGGGAGAAGAAGTAGGCGACCTTCTCCTCGAACGCCCGGGTAAGCAACATCTTGCGGTACATATCCAGGAACGCCTCTTTCGGCAGGTCCGGGAGGTTCTGTTTCTTTCCGGTACTCATCTCTCCTCCTCCTATAAAAAAGTCAACCGTGAGCCATCTCCGACTCATGGCTACGACGCGGCGTCGTATGCCGCCGCCGGGGAGACCGGCGCGTCGTGCCACCCGAGGTGCGGCCACGACGGTCACGTGGCCACTGTCTCGTTGTAACTTTTTTCACTACTTGCAATTTATTTCTCTTTCAAGGTACAATGCTCCCCATGGCGATGTCAAGTAACGGGACCGACGACGAGAGGGGATACCTGGCGAAGATCGCGCGCCTCTATTATCACCACGAGATGAACCAGCGAGAGATCGGGCGACGGCTGAACATCAGCATCGCCAGCGTCTCTCGCGCCCTGAATCGGGCAAAAGAGGCGGGGGTGGTACAGATCTCGATCGATGACACCGGGGACACCTTCGGTGAACTCGAGATCGCGATGGAGACGAGGTGGAATCTGTCGGAGTGTATGGTGGTGCCGTCGACCTCGGGTGACGTCGATGCCGTTTTCTCCGATGCCCTCTCCTATAACGCGATGGCCCGGAAGACGACGGAGTTGCTTTCCCGCATCCTGAAAGGCGGTGACACCGTCGGCGTGAGCTGGGGAAAGACGCTGAAGCACGTCGGTGAACGTCTCGAACCGATCGGACGGACGGGGGTCACGGTGATTCCGATCATCGGGGCGATGGGGACGGTGGAGACGGGAATCTACCCGAACAGCATCGCCCGGGAGTTTGCGGAGAAGGTCGGCGGAACGGCGTATCTGGTGAACACACCGGCGGTGGTCGATTCTGAAGAGATCAGAACGTCGTTGCAACGGGACAGCGCGTTCCAGTCGGTACGCAGAATCTGGGACAACCTCGGTGTAATCCTTCTCTCGGTGTCCGGGCTGGATGAAGAGACCTCGGCGTTCGAGAGCGGCGTCTTCTCCGCTGATGAGCTCGCGGAGATGCGGAAGGCCGGCGGGGTCTGCGCGACAAACTTCTCCGTCCTTGACGCCGGTGGAACCCACCTCGATCTGCCGATTTCCCGGCGGATCACGAATCTTCCCTTCCCGGACCTCCGAAACGTCCCGGAGGTGATTCTGATCGCTGGAGGCCGGCGGAAAATCGCTCCTTTGAGGGCGGCACTGCGGGCAGGGTTCGTCTCGAAGCTGATCACCGATGAAGAGAGTGCGCGCGCTCTTACCGCGCCGTCATAGCCTCGAGGTACCCCAGTACTTCGTCACCGACCTCGTCTCCCCGGGCGGACAGAACGGCGCGCTTCTCTGCGACGATCGTCCCCATCGAGGCGATCCGTTCCTTGAGGAGTGATCGCAGGCGTACACGCTTCTCCGCAGTCGTCATCGACTCGAAGTACGTCAGAAGGTACGTCTTCGCATCGCCCTCGACCTGGGTCTCGATAAACTCCATCGCGTTGTGGTGTACCACCGCGGCCCGCTCGGTGATTTCCCGGCACACCGAGTAGGCAAGAACGCGGTCTTCCTCCCTTGATAGCGTCAGAGAGCGAAGGAGAAGCACCGTCGATGCCGTCATGTGGAGGTACTCTCTGGTCAGCTTTCGCGATACCGGTCGCAACTCTTCAGGTGCATCCTCCGCGGCGAATCTGATGTGAAACAGTTCGGGCAGGAGTTCGGTGAAGCGGCCGTGGGCTTTTCGTACCACCCTGGCAAGAGCCGGAGAGATCGGGTCGGGATCCGCAAGGAGGAAAAGCGCCACATCGATCAGCGCCTCCCGGTGGGCCAGAAGCGTATCGAAGGGGTCATCTTCGGAGAGGAAGGAGCTCAACAGGTCGGCGCTTTCTTCCCGTCGCAGAACCGGGTCCTGCACGGTTCGGAGAATCTCGAGACGAACCTCTGTCGGTACGTCTCGCCATTCGCTCCGATGGCGAAGTAGAAACTCCGGCGGCAGCACCGCGATCGCGGCGACCGTTGCGGACGCCCACGCCGCATTGTAGAGCAGAGGTCGCAGGGTCTCGAAAAACCGCGGCGTCGGATGGATCGCAAGAAGCTCCAGGACGATCTCGCGCTGAGTGTCCGTCAGCTCCCCCCACCGCAGATCGAGGACCCCTTCCCCCGTCGCCCCCTCGAGGCGGAGGAGAATATCGACGAGTTCACGAAAACGGGGTTCCGACACCGGACCGGAGAGCTCCGATGAGAAGCCTTCGATCCGGGATTGGAAAGACTTCACGTCGCCGGCACGGTACGCCGCCGACAGGATCGCGACGTTCGCCGCAACCCGCACGCTCGCGTCGTCGGACGATGTTCTTCGGAAGATCTCCTCGCGATACGCGTCGTAATCCACCCTGGCGAGGGTCTCGATCCAGAGAGCCGCCAGGTTTCCTTCGAGTTCCCCGAAGAACGATGCAATCCGGTCGATCTCCTCCCGGGTCTGTACCGCCCGAACGAGACGGGTCAGCACAAAAACGCGAATCGACTCGTTCTGTCCCGCGAGCTCGTCCCGGAGACGTTGAACGAGGGCTTCGTCGTGGAGAATATTCGCGGTGTTCTCGTCGATCCGCGAAAGGTTCAATTGCCGGTCGGATACGATACTCTCCGAGAGAAGCGCCGTGTATCGCCGGTTGAGGAGCGCTCCGAAGGCGATGCGAACGATCATGAGCACGATGATCGGGTATGCGAACCAGAGTGGTTGTACCATCGGCGCCACGAGAGCGACAAAAACGGTGGCGATGAGGATACCGAGGGCCGCAGCAACCATGTTATTGAGCACCATCACCCGACCCCGATAGCGGGCGGGAAGAAATGCGAACGCCGCGATCGCCGCGGGCGACATCAGGGCTACCTCGATCTGTCGCGTGAAATCGGCGACACCGACCATACTGATGATAAATGCCGCCGTCCCGAGAACCAGGAAGAACGCCTGTTGCAGGATCGACGAGCGACTGCGCCCTCCGACGGCGGTCTGACTCAGCACTTTCGTCAACACCGTTGCCTGAAGGATCGTTACCGCCGCGCGCTGCAGCCCCATCACCTCCGCAGCACCGGCGGTGCCGGCGGTGCGGGCGGTGACCACCGCGTTGTAGGTAAAGACGATCAATCCGCTGAGTACCCCGAAGAGCACCGTGTTCACCCCGACCGCCCGAAGGAACGGGTTGGATCGAAATGCGTCGATCCCTTCCCGAACTTCCGCCGCGATCGAACGATCCCGGTAGCGGGGTGAGTCGAGAATCGCGTAGTCTCGCCGGACGATCTGGAACCACCCGGCGGCACCGATCGTGGCAACGCCGATGAACAGCAGCATCACCCACGCCGGGAACACCCCGGTGAACAGGCCCGCCACAAGAGAGCCCGCGGAGTATCCCACCGCTCCGCCGATCGCGAGGAGCGGAAAGAGTCGCTTCCCCTGCCGGGCATTGAAGTAGAACGGCGTGAGGTCCCAGAACACCATCAGGAGGATGATACCGATAAGGAATCGCCAGACAAACAACCCCGAAAGCACCGCCCGCGGCGGTCCTCCGCTCCCGGCGGTGACGAGAATTCCCGCAGCCACGAGGCAGATCACCGCCGACAGGAGAAGTACCCGGGTCAAAACCCGGCGCTTGTCGCTCCGGTCGGTGACACCGGCGTAGCCGTACCCGATGACGGCGAGGATCACCGCGGAGACGCCATAGAGAAGATACAGGCCCTCCCCGTCGGTGCGCCCCACCGTGATCGCGTCAACGACGGTACTGATCATACCGATCACCAGGGAGATGAGGATGTGGAACACGGAGAACGCGAGTATCCTGCCCCCCTCGCCGCTGTATATCTTCAGTGCCCGCGTCGCCGCAAGGCGGATCCCCGCGCGGTTCACGATTCGTCCTCCAGTGTTTTCCGGCCCTCTTCATAGAGTTCGGCGAACCCGGAGACAACCTTCGTGAGTTTCCCGACCTTGTCATTCATCTCCCGGATCCGCATCGTGAGACGGCTGATGATCCCCAGGGCGATCGCCGGGTACTGTTGCAGGATGCGGATAAAATCGCTGCGGGAGATCCGGGATAGTACGCACTCCGAGACGGTGCGGGCTCCCGCGGATCGAGGCTCGCCGTCGAGGAGCGCCATCTCGCCGAAGAAGTTCCCGGAACCGAGAGTTACCAGACGCCGGAACTCGCCCTTCCTGGACTCGAAGAAGATCTCCACCTCGCCGGAAACGATAATGTACGCGTAATTACCCGGGTCTCCCTGTCGGAAGAGAAACTCCTCATCGTTATAGTTCTCCGTCTCCGTGATCTGGGCGATCTTCTGCAGTTCCGACACGGTAAGATGCTCGAACATGTCGACCTTCTGTAGAAACAGGATCTTTTCCAGCATCTCCGACACGATGAACCTCCTCCGTCCGGCCACGAATATGGATTATTGTAGTCCCGACGCGGCTGCGTTGCCATACGAATCGTGCCGGTAACTCGGGTGAACCCGGGAAGATCCACGGGAGGACCGGCGATCGGGTCACTGCAGACGGACTCCAGATTGTCGACCGACCGGTACGCCGCCCGACCGGTACGCCGCCCGAACCGGTACGTCGCCCGACTGGTACGCCGCCCGACCGGTACGCCGCCCGAAGCGGTACGTCGCCCGGCTGGTACGCCGCCCGACCGGT
>JBKHFT010000016.1:0-32233 GCA_046540055.1 Alkalispirochaeta sp. | reverse complement strand
CGGGCGGACTGACGCTCATAGAGAGCTTCCTCGAGCTCTATCGAACCTTCCGTATCCGGATCGGGGAGTTCTATCGTCGCTGAACCTCCCTGGGCGGTGATGGTTACGGGAGTAAAAACAAGAAGCGCCGAAAGAGCAAAAAAGAGAGGTACTGTCTTCTTCGGTTTCCGGGAAATCCTTTTTCTCATAGACCCTCTCTCCTACAATTATACTCATTTAATCCCCTGATGAGTATTACGAAAGCACTCGAATGGACCGCGACCGGCTGGTCCACCATAGCCATCGGCTGATCTTCGATAGAGAGAGCCACAGAGTGAAAAACTCGCTCATGCGGCAGTAGCCGGAATTCCCCACCCTAGGCCCTGGGGAATTTCTTTGCAATTCCGGGGATCGGGGTCTTGCAAGAAACACGGTACCGAGCGCGGTGCCTGTCGATGTTGCACCGTTGACGAAGATAGCGCGATAATCGTGCCATGCCGAAACCGGCCGAAGCAACGCCGTTCCCGTTGTCCCGTATCGCGACCTACGATGTCGGTGTGATAGGGCGGAAAAAACACCACATCACCGGACTTCTCGAGATCGATGTAACGACCGCGCGCGAGCGGCTGCGGCGCCTGAGGAGGAACGGAACACCGATCTCGTTCACCGCCTGGGCGGTCAAGAGTATCGCAATAACGGCGGAACAGATTCCTGAGGTTCACGGCGTCCGAGCCGGGCGGAGACGACGAGTAGTGTTTCAGGACGTCGATATTGCGCTCATGGTTGAGCGAGTCGTCGATAACAGCCCGGTTCCACTTCCAGTCCTGTTACGAGGGTGTGCGACGAGTTCCCTCACGGAGATTGACTCCCGGATCACCGGCGCGATGACACAGACGGTGGACGGAGCCGGAGACTATCAGCTCGGCCGGCGTCGGTCGACACTTCTTGTCGAGTTGTTCTACAGGTTACCGCAGATTCTCCGCGTCTGGATCATTCGGCGAATTATGAGCAACCCCGAACGGCGCAAGAAGATGATGGGGACCGTGATCGTTACCTCCGTTTCCGCCGGGGTCCGCATTCCCGGGTGGATCATCCCCAAATCGATACACAACCTCGTGATCGGTCTGGGTTCGGTCGTTCGAAAGCCGCGTGTCGTCCATGATCAGGTCGTCCCGCGGGATGTACTTCACCTGACGGTGATGTTTGACCACGATGTCGTCGACGGAGCACCCGCAGCCCGTTTCGTATCCCGGCTGGTAAAGACCCTCGAGACGGCGGCGGAACTGGGCGATTCCTGATCAATTCGGTGATTCCGCGGAGCACTTCGCCGATCGGGAGTACCGCCCCACCCGCTTGCGTCCTTTTCTCGGTCCCTCTATAGTGATTTCCCATGACCGCGCCGGAATATATCCACTTTTTCAGCTGGGCAACACGGATCTCCATCGAACTGCCCGTCGGATTCGAGGAGCAGTTCGAGGACGCCGATACGAACAGCGCGGTCTACGCGGACGACCTTGACGCGTCGGATACCACCGATGACGCCGACGGCACTGGTGACCCCGACACCCCCGGCGCACGGGTCATGACGAAGATGACCGCTGTCCATACCGATTCGGCCGAGGCGTACCGATCCCTCGCCGATGCATCCGCCGGAATCGGCTCCCGCACCGTCACATCCCGGGACGAACTCTGCATCGACGGAGCGCCGGCGATCCGACAGACCCTTACCTATCGTGACGACGATCTGGAGATCGACGTATTCCGGCACGAAACGTTCTGCCAGATGGCGAATATCGTCTTCTCGATCACCTGTCTCGCCCCGGCATCCCGCTCGCCGGCCTACCGCAGCAGCTTTGATCATGCAGCCGACACCGCCCGGTTTATTCTCCTCCCGGAGCAGTCCGCGACCTTCGCCCACGAGGGAGTGGGGATCTCCGCCTGGATTCCCGACTCCTGGAGCGCGACAGAACTCTCGGACCGGCATGTTCGCCTGTTCGGCCCTCCCCACTCCGGTTACGACGACTACCGCCCGACCTTCAGCATCCAGCATGGCGAGCCCGAGGGATTTGGAGAGGAGTGGTTTCGCGATTTTGCCGATGCATCCCGTCGCACCCTCGCGGATCATCGGTCGGAATTTGAACTTCGTTCCGTCAAGCGTTTTACCCTGTCCAGTTTCGTTGACGTCGATGCGACGTGGTACACCCACACATCGGAGGCGGGGGTTGCCGTCGCACAGCTTCAGGCGCTCTGCCTCGTCGACCGGTACCGCATGTACCTGATCAACGCCGCTACCCTGCTCCCCCTGGCTGAAGAGCACTTCCCCGTCTTCGATGGAATTCTGCGGAGTCTGCGGATGCTTCCCGAGCGTTGATCACCGGCTATCCGTTTCGCTGAACCTAGAATCAACCCGCTGCGGGCGTCCCCCGCTTCGCCGCTTCCACCCGCTCCGCCGGGGGTTGCCGTCGCACCCGTTGGGCGATGAGCATCGGTTCGTCGACACCATCTTCCTCCTGCAGCGTATAACACTCCGAATGGAACGCCGCCCGTGCGAACAGGTACCAGCCGATGACGAGGGGACGGAACTCGGCAGAACGTCAGTTCATTGTTTTTCAGAACCCACGAAAAAGGGCCACCCCCGAAAGGATGGCCCTGTAGTCACGCGCGTTGGTCCGCGTCAGCGGTTCTGCATAACCGCCTGCGCCGCCGCGAGACGGGCGATCGGAACGCGGAAGGGAGAGCAGCTGACGTAGTTGAGACCGGTGCGGTAGCAGAACTCTACCGACTTGGGCTCACCACCGTGCTCACCACAGATACCTACTTTCAGATCCTTCTTGGTGCTGCGACCGCGTTCGGTGCCGATCTGCACCAGCTGGCCGACGCCGGCCTGGTCGAGAACCGCAAAAGGATCGTACTCGAGGATGCCGTCTTCGACGTACTGGGGCAGGAAGCTTCCGACGTCGTCGCGGCTGTACCCGAAGGTCATCTGCGTCAGGTCGTTGGTACCGAAGCTGAAGAAGTCGGCGTGCTCGGCAACCTCGTTGGCGGTCAGCGCCGCACGGGGGATCTCGATCATCGTACCGATCTTGTACTCGACCTTCTCACCGGACTCCTTGATCACTCGCTGCGCAACCTCCTCGGCGTTGTCCCGGAGGATCTTGAGTTCCTGGTAGGTGCCGACGAGGGGGATCATCACTTCGGGGTACACTTTGACTCCCGCTTTGGCGACCGCTGCAGCGGCTTTTATGATCGCCTCTACCTGCATGTCGTAGATCTCGGGGTAGGTGATACCGAGACGGCATCCCCGGTGACCGAGCATCGGATTGAGCTCGTGGAGGGTGTCGATCTTCGCCTTCAGTTGCTCTACCGAGATACCGCCGATCTTGGCAAGCTCCTTGATTTGCGCCTCTTCCTGGGGCACAAACTCGTGGAGCGGCGGGTCGAGGAGACGCACCGTAACGGGAAACCCGTCCATCGCCTTGAAGATTCCCTCGAAGTCTTTCTGCTGCAGGGGCAGAAGTTTCGCAAGGGCTTTCTCCCGGGCGGCCTTGTCCTCGGCAACGATCATCTCACGAAAGCTGCGGATCTTGTCCTCTTCAAAGAACATGTGCTCCGTCCGGCACAACCCGATACCCTCGGCACCGTACTTGCGGGCAACCTCAGCGTCATGGGGAGTGTCCGCGTTGGTCCGGATACCGAACTTCTGGTCCACAAGGCCGTCCCGTTTTGCGGTAGCGCGAACCTTGTCGGTCCAGGAGAGGAATCGGTCGAGCTCTTCGCTGACCTTCGGCTCGATCACCGGCATCTCGCCGGCGAAGACCTCACCGGTTGACCCGTCGATCGTGATGAAGTCGCCTTCCTTGTACTGTTTGCCCTCGACGGTCATCACCTTGTTGGCAACCTCAACCCCTTTACATCCGGCGACACAGGGGGTACCCATACCACGGGCGACAACCGCGGCGTGGCTGGTCATACCACCGGTGGAGGTCAGGATACCCTCAGCGGCGTGCATACCGCCGATATCCTCGGGGCTCGTTTCACGACGTACCAGGAGAACTTTCTTGCCTTTCTTGACCCACTCTTCCGCGTCGTCGGCGGTGAAGACGATCTGTCCCGCCGCGGAACCGGGAGAGGCGTTGAGCCCTTTGGCGATCGCCTTGTTCTTCTTTTTTGCAAGGGGGTCGATCATCGGGTGAAAGACCTGATCGAGCTGGGCGGGGGTCACACGGGTGACCGCTTTCTCCTCGTCGATAAGGCCCTCGTCGACCATGTCGACGGCGATCTTGATCGCCGCGGCGCCGGTCCGCTTTCCGTTCCGCGTCTGCAGGATATACAGGAAACCCTGCTGGATCGTGAACTCCATGTCCTGCATGTCCTGGTAGTGCGCTTCGAGCTTCGCCCGGACGTCGTCGAGCTGCTGATAGATCTCGGGGTTCTGATCCGCCAGGGTGGAGAGCGCCTTGGGATTCCGGATGCCTGCTACAACATCCTCGCCCTGGGCGTTCATCAGGTACTCACCGTAGAACACCTTCTCACCGGTAGAGGGGTCCCGGGAGAAACACACACCGGTACCGGAATCGTCTCCGAGGTTTCCGTAGACCATCGAAACGATGTTTACCGCCGTCCCGATGAGGCCTTTGATATCGTTGATGCGGCGGTAGGTCACCGCCTTGGGGTTGTTCCAGCTACCGAAGACGGCGCCGATCGAGTCCCACATCTGTTTGACCGGATCCTGCGGGAAATCCTCACCGGTCGCCTTCTTGTAGATCTCTTTGTACTCTTCAGTGAGCTTCGCGAGATCCGACGCGTCGAGGTCGGTATCTTCCTCGACACCTTTCGCTTTCTTCGCCTTCTCCAGAACGTGCTCGTAGGGCTCGATGGAGGTGCCCTTCACGACGTCGCTGAACATCTGAATGAAACGGCGGTACGCGTCCCAGGCGAAACGCTCGTTGCCGGAGACCTCAGCGAGGCCCTTGACCGCCTCGTCGTTCATGCCGAGGTTGAGGACGGTGTCCATCATGCCCGGAAGAGACGCGGCAGCACCGGAACGGACCGAAACCAGGAGGGGATCCTTTGCGTCGCCAAGTTTTTTACCCATCAGTTTCTCGAGGCGGCCAAGGTGCTCCATAACCTCTTTTTCGAGGCCGTCGGGATATTTATTTCCGTTCTTGAAGTATTCGTCACAGGTCGCAGTGGTAATCGTGAATCCTGGAGGCACGGGAACGCCGATGCTCGACATCTCGTGCAGGTTTGCTCCCTTTCCGCCCAGGAGCTCTCTCATTTTGGCTGAACCTTCAGCCTTGCCGTCTCCGAAAAAGTAGACGCGTTTTTCTGCCATCGTTAGGTATCCCCCGATATTGTATTGGATTAGCTAAAAACAGGTAGCTTTCTTTGGTGCAAACTATAGAAAAACGGCCCCACTGTCAACGTTACGTTGCCCGTGGGGCCGCATCGACCGTTCGGTTCGGCCGGAAGGATCGCCGTCAGGCGATGTACGCTTCGAGGTACTGCGCTCGCGTCGGGTGCTGCAGGCGTCGCAGCGCCTTCTTTTCGATCTGCCGGATCCGCTCTTTTGTCAGGTTGTACCGGTCTCCGATCTCCTTGAGGGAGAGGGGGCTGCGTCCATTGAGACCGAAACGGAATTGAATGATCTCTGCCTCTTTCTCCGTCAGCGTCGAAAGGACCTCGTTGATGTCCTCTTTGAGAGATCGCTCGATCGTGAGCGTCTCGGGCTGCACGTAGTGCTTGTCCTCAATAAAATCGCCGAGAACGGATGAGTCTTTCTCGTTGTACACCGGCGTTTCCAGTGAGACAAGATCCCGGGAGATGTTCACGAGGTCCGCGACGTGCTCGGGGGTCATGTCCAGGGTCCGGGCTATCTCCCGGATCTCCGCCTCTTCTCCCCTGGAGCCGGTGATCTCTTTGCGGACCTTCTCGATTTGCACCAGTTCGTTGGCACGATTCAGGGGCAGACGGATCATCCTCGACTTCTCGCAGATCGCTTTGAGAATCGCCTGGCGGATCCACCACACCGCGTAGGAGATGAAATGATATCCCTTATCGACGTCAAAACGGTCGATCGCGTTCATGAGTCCGATATTCCCCTCGCTGATCAGATCCGACAGCGGGAGTCCCTGGTTCTGGTATTTTTTGGCCACATTGACCACAAAGCGGAGGTTGGCCTGAATCAGCGCGTCTTTCGACTCCTGAATACCCTGGGCCGCCCGCCGCGCGTGATAGTCTTCCTCTTCCCGGGTGAGAAGGGGTACTTTGTTGATCTCTTTGAGATACATGGAGAGTACATTTTCGTCATCACTGCGTCTGGTTGATGTCTGAGTTGCCTGGGTCCGTGTTGCGGTTGCGGTCATTCGTTACCTCCGATAAGATATATGCAATCAATATGCCAAAACAAACTCTACGCGAGAATCCGTCCATTTCCTTTTTTCAAAAGCATTTACACAAGCCGGAAGAAACGACGCGATGCACCGACAATACGGCAAACGTGTCACCTTGACCCATATTCATAATCGTTCCGAAAAACCGGGTGAAAATGCCACACTCCACGGGTTCGAAGGACAATTCGGCGTTTTTCTTGACCCGGGAGAGCGGGATAGGTATATTTGCCGCGGACTAATTCTCCACACAACAACACATATATTGAACGAACTATTAGGAGGACAGTATGACTGTTAAACCACTCGGTGACCGCGTATTGGTCAAAATGGAACAGGAAGAAGAAAAGACCAAAAGCGGGCTGTACATCCCTGAGACCGCTCAGGAGAAGACGCAGATCGCGGCGGTCGTGGCGATCGGGGACGACGAGGAGATCACGGTCAAGGTCGGAGACAAGATTCTCTTCGACAAGTACGCGGGTACCACCGTCAAGATCGAGAACGACGACCACCTGATTCTCTCGATGGGAGACGTTCTCGCGGTAATCGAGAACTGATCCGTGTTGGGCCGGCACCCGGCGGTGCCGGGTACCTCTGATCGAAGGTGAAGCCGTTTCGCCCTTGCGAAGCGGCTTTTTTATGCCCGACCTCGGCTCGGGGCCGTCTGCTCGGCGGCACGTCAGCGTGCCGGCCTCCCGACAGACCGGCGTTGTCCCGCCGGTAAGTCAACGGTCCCGCCCCCGGGCGATCCACGCCGCGACCTCTTCCACAACGCCCTCTCCGTGGAGGATCAGGGGAGACGCCGGCGGAAGGCTGTTCCAGAACACTCTCCCGTAGGGCTTTCGGATCATCCGGGGATCGGTGACGACGACCACTCCGTAGTCGTCGTGGCGGCGCATCAGGCGCCCGAACCCCTGCTTCAACCGCATCACCGCCTGAGGCAGGCTGAAATCATAGAACGAGTTGCCCCCGCCTCGTTCGATCGCCTCCGCCCGGGCCAGCTGCACCGGGTCGGTAGGGACCCGGAACGGGAGCCGACACACCACTACCAGCCGAAGCGTTTCCCCCGGAGCATCGATACCTTCCCAGAAACTGTCCGTTGCAAAGAGGACCCCCGCGGTATCCTCGACAAACCGTTCCAGCAGGCGCGCGCGGTCGTCTTCACCCTGCCGGTAACAGGAGTACCCCCTCCGTTCGAGGTCCGGAGCAACTGCATTGAACACCGATGAGAGCTGTCGATACGAGGTGAACAGCACAAGCGCTCCCCCACCGGCAGCGTGGACCAACCGTTGCACCAGCGTCTGCAGATACGTTTCGTACTGATCGTTGTCGGGAAACGGCGCGTCCTGCGGAACCGCCAGCTGTACCCGCTTCCGATAATCGAAGGGTGATTCGAACGTTCCCGTCACGACTCGTTCCGACGAAAGGGGCAGCCCGATCCGTCCACCCCAGAAGTCGAACGTTCCGTTTACCGTAAGGGTCGCGCTGGTCATGATGACCGTGCCATAGGGCTCGTACACCGCCTCCTGCATAAGCTCGCTTAATTCGAGCGGGGTGATCACGATTCGGACCCATCCGTTCCCGCCGGGATCGTTCCGTCGCTCCATCCAGAAAACCTGGTCTTCTTCGTCGATACCGCGAGTGAACCGATCGATGTGTCCCGCGATCTCTCCGATCCTGCGGGTGACCGCAACGAGTTGAAGGAACGTCACCTCTTCCCGGTATGCGTCGTCGATTCCGCGGATGAGGGTATTGAGCCGCGCAGCGAGGGTGAGGAGACCTCGATACGTTTCCACGAACACCTCCGCAAGGTCGCGCCGAAACCGGTCATTCGTCTCCGGTGTCAGCCGCCACGTGTACTCATCCGCCATAAACGTGACGAGGGCGTCGTTGAACCGGCCGACCTGTTCTCTTACCCGTTCGACCTCGTTCTCCACGGCGGTGATATCCGCAGGGGATACCTCGAGACCGGGAACGTTCTCGATGAGGCCGAACCGCCGCGCTCCCCGCCGACGGAGTATCCGTCCGATCTGGCGCTGGATCGAGAAACGGCTGACGCTCTCGGAGAAAAAAGAGGTTGCGCTGCGCTCGAGGTTGTGCGCTTCGTCGAACACGAGACGCTGGAACGGCGGGAGTACCGCCGTGTTTTCCCACCCTGCCCCGGCACGGCGGATCGCAAGGTCACTGAACACAAGGTGGTGGTTGGCCACCAGGATCTGCGCCCCCGCTGCGGCGCGACGCGCTTTCAGAATGAAACACCGCTCCCGATCGGGGCACCGCGCGACGGAACACGTGTCCGCCTCGCTGTTGATCCGGTTCCACACGTCGTCGGTAACAAAAAACGGGAGGTCGCTGCGGCTCCCGGTAGGCGTCGTCTCCGCCCAATTCCGCAACGCTTCCGTCTCTTCGGCGTTCTGAAAGAGCGACTCTTCCTCGCAAAACTCCTCGAGGCGTCGGGGACAGAGATAGTTCCCTCTCCCCTTGACAAGAGCGGTAGTAACGTTCGTACCCAACGCACGCTGTACCGTTCGAAGGTCGCGATCGATCAGCTGCTGTTGCAGGTTGATCGTGGCGGTGGCGATCACGACGCGCTCGCGGTTCGCTGCCGCCCAGGCCACCGCAGGAATCAGATAGGCAAAGGACTTTCCGATTCCCGTCCCCGCCTCGGCGACGGCGATCCGGTCCTCGTTGAAGCCCCGGACGAAACTGCGGAGCATCTCGATCTGACTTGGTCTGACCCGAAATTCCGGCAGCGTTGTTGCCATCGCGCCGTCCTCATCGATCGTATCCGCAAGCTCTTCCTCGTCGAGGAGGACGATCTTCTCCGGCGGTACGGCTTCGACGAGGACGTACACATTGGACACGTCGTTGTCGACGATCATCGAGCCAACCCCCAGTTCCGACAATGAGGCGGAGATCAGCACATCCTGATCGCTCGGCCGCAACGCTCCGGATGGGTGGTTGTGGATGATCACGTCTCCGGGATCGCAGAACTCCGTCGGGGCCGCAACGGACGAGAGGTTCCCCCGAGCATAGGTCTCTACGGCTTCGATGAGACCTCCGCCGTCGATATGGCCGACGAACAGGACCTCCTGGCCGTCGCTCTCGGCGATCTCACGGCGGATCTGCTCTATCACATGCGGGTGAAACCGTTCCTGCGCTGCTACCACGACGGGAGTGTACCACCAAGGGGGGCAGGTGTTCACCGTCACGGATACGACGTGACTACCGAACTGTACGTGTAGTCACACGCGGACGTTCCGCGTTAGAATCTGGTGATTGTGTGGGACCGATTAGAGAGTCTTGTGCGTTCCTGGGTCACCGCGTATCGTCACGATCCCGAGTACACGGAGGAAGCGTGGCAGGAACTTGAGGATTATCTTAAAGGAGAAACGGGACGATCGCACCGGGAGGCAGAGGGGCCCCGTGAAAGCCTCTCGCCGGAGATGAAGCAGGCGTTTTACGACCTCGAGCTGCCCCCCGGAGCGGATAGTGCGTCAGTGAAGCGCGCCTATCGTCGCCTGCTCTTGAAGTATCATCCGGATCGTTTCCACGGTGATCGCGACCGTGCGGCGACCGCCGAAGAGGTGACCCGCCGTATTTCACTGGCGTACAGGCGTCTGAACGATTATTATCGAAATTGAAAGGGGATCGATATTTCGACTCGCATCGCCGCGATCAGTCTTGCGGCTTTTTTGATCAACGTACTGGTGACTCCCTTGATCCTTCACTATGCCCACAAGCATAAGTGGTATGACGAGCACAGCCACCGTAAGATTCACACCACCGACACGCCCCGCCTCGGAGGGATCGGCGTATTCCTCGCGTTTGTTGTGGCCGCCCTGTCGGGACTCGTTCTGGTGCTCAGTCCGGAGCAGTTTGAGGTCTGGTCGAAAGGTTCGATAGCGCTCATCATCCTCGGCATGGCGGTGATGCACGGCCTTGGAATCTACGACGACTTCGTCAACCTGCCGGCGCCGATCAAGTTCTTCGTGCAGCTCGTCTCCGGTGGGATCGTGGCGTTCTCGGGGGCCCTCCTTCGCTCGATCGATATCCCGTTTCTGGGCGTACTGGAACTTCCGCTATGGCTCGCAATTCCCGCGACGGTGATCTGGATCGTCTCCATAGCCAACGCAATCAATCTCATCGACGGCGCCGACGGACTCGCCGGGGGATTCTCGGCGATCTCGGCGTTTTTCATGGGTCTCATCGCGTTGGGTCAGGGGAATTTGCTGACGGCGGTAATCGCATTCGCCCTTGTCGGTGCCCTTGTCGGTTTTCTCGTGTTCAACTTTCCCCCGGCACGGATCTTCATGGGCGACAGCGGATCCCTTTTCCTCGGGTTCGTTCTTGCGGTGTTACCTCTTCTCGGCCTGTACAGGCACTCTCCCGGGGCGGGAACGGTCTTCGCCGTAGTTCCCACGTTGAGCATTCTCTATCTTCCGATCACCGATACGGTAATGGCGATCGTGCGTCGTCGCGCCAGAGGGCTTCCGGTACATGCGGCAGATCGCGAACATATCCACCACCGCCTGATCGACCGTGGACATACCGGCAGGCGGCTATTGGCGATCATCTACGGGGGCACCGCGCTCTTTGGCGCTGCGGCGATGGCGTGGTTTATCCTTCCCCGTCCGTACGGAACGGTGGTGAACATCTCGTTGTGGGTGATCGTCACCGTCGTTATCATGAGTATGGGACGCCGCCGGAGCGAAACCGGTCGTCACGTTTAGCCCTGCCGGCACTACCGACCGGATCAACAGGGCACATCGGTCGGAACCCCCGCTTCCCCGGCGCTACTCTTCCAGTCCGTACTCCCCGATCTTTCTGTGCAGCGTCTTACGGCCGATTCCCAGAATCTCCGCGGTCCGAGTCTTGTTACCGCCGTTGGCGGAAAGGGTGCTCCTGATGATCTCCCGTTCCGCTTCGTCGAGGCGTGTCCCGAGTTGGATCCGGATAGCGTCCTGTTCCGATCCGCTTCGGGCGATCGTCGGCGGCAAATCGTCGAGGGTAATGATCGCGCCTTTTGCCATTACCACGGCGCTCTCGATACTGTTCCGGAGTTCACGGATATTGCCCGGCCAGTCGTGGTTGTGGAGCGCTGCCCGCGCTCGGGGATCGATCCCCTCTACCGCCTTCCCGTTTTCCCGGGAAAACTCTTTGATGAACGCGGCACTCAGGAGAGGGATATCGTCTTTTCGCTCCCGAAGGGGCGGCACGTTGATGTTCACTACATTGAGACGATAGTAGAGATCTTCCCGGAAGGTGCCCTTCTCGATCTCCGCCCGGAGGTCCCGATTGGTCGCCGCGATGATCCTCACGTCCACGTCGATCGTCTCTTCCCCGCCGACGCGCTCGAACTGCTTCTCCTGGAGCACCCGCAGGATCTTGATCTGGACGCTCTGGTTGATCTCCCCGATCTCATCGAGAAAGATCGTTCCTGTGTTCGCGAGTTCGAAACGACCGCGCTTTCGGCCGATCGCGCCGGTGAACGCCCCCTTCTCGTGACCGAACAGTTCGCTTTCGAGGAGCGACTCCGAGAGGGCTGCACAGTGGACCTTGATCAGCGGGTTCCGGGCCCGGTCGGAGAGGTGGTGGATCGCGTCGGCGATCAGCTCCTTCCCCACACCGCTTTCGCCGGTGATGAGGACCGACGCTTTCGTGGGGGCGACCTGCCGAACCACCTCCATCACTTGCTGAAGAGCGTTGCTCTTTCCGATAATCGCCGAGCTCTCCCGCTGGCGGTCCAGTTCGCTCTGTAACTGCCGGTGCTGCAGTACCAGTTCGCGGTTCGCCAATGCCCGCTTCGCAAGGAGTGAGAGTCGGTCGAGGGAAACCGGTTTGGTAAGAAAGTCGTACGCGCCGTCTCGCATCGCCTGGACGGCGGTTTCGATCGTACCGTGACCGGTAAGGATGATAACAGGCACGGTGGGATAATGGTCGACGATGTGTCGAAGGAGCTCTTCACCGGATACACGGGGCATCTTGAGATCGGCGATCACAAGGTCTACCTCTTCGTTCCTGATCACGTCGAGGGCTTCCTGACCGTCCGCCGCAAGAAGGATGCGGTACCCGTCGAGCTCGAGGGCACGTCCGAGACCTGCGCGGATGTTTTTTTCGTCGTCGACGATCAGTACGTTAAAGGTCATGCTTCACCCTGTCCCTCCCAGGCGATCAGATGCGTGCCCTGTTGCGGAATCGGGAGGGTGATCGTAAAGGTTGTGCCGTGTCCCTCCTTCGAGATCACCGAGATATCACCCATGTGTTCCTTGACCACCTTGTACACGAGGGTCAAACCGATCCCGCTTCCGAAGTCCCTGGTGGTGAAGTAGGGCTCGAAGATCTTGTCACGGACCTCCTCGCTCATTCCGATTCCGTTGTCGCTGAGTCGCAGCAGCGCCTGATCTCCCCGCTTCTGGGTACTCACCCGGAGCATACCACCTTTCGGCATCGCGGAGATCGCGTTTTTGATGATATTGAGAATCGCCTGTTTGAAGTACTTGGGATCAAGCTGCAGGTGTGGAAGCTCCGGGTCCAGCTCACGGATCAGTTCCACCCCCGCCTGTTCGAGCTCGTACTGTACGAAGGTCAGCATGTCGTCTACAAGCTCGTTCAGGTCGTGGTCCTCGAGAGCGGTGTCCATAGGGCGCACCGCAAAAAGGAAATCGACGACGATCTTGTTCAGACGGTCGATCTCTTCATCGATAACACCGAGGTACGTGTCGATCGCCTCGATATTCTTCCCCGGGTCGTCGTGAACCAGCTTCTGCAGCAACTGCGTATGGATACCGATCGAACCGAGGGGATTCTTGATCTCGTGAGCCACACCGGCGGCGAGGGTTGTCAGGCTCGCAAGGCTTTCGGCGCGGCGCAGCCGTGCCTCACGGCCCCGCTTCTCCGAGATATCGACGACCTGTACGATATTTCCCCGGATATGACCCGCCTGAACGAGGGGGATGACGCTGCAGCTGAGAATTCTCGTGCTACCCCCCGTCTCGAGGGTGAACTCCCGGTCCGAGACGGAGTCGTCGTTCTCCAGGGTGTCCCGTACGAAGGCAGCGATATCTTCATCGGCGATCGTGAGCCACACCGGCCGGTCCCCGATGATCCGTCCCGGGACGATCGGGACGAGGCGTTCCGCCGCCTTGTTGACGAGTATGAGACGATGCGCTTCGTCGGTGACAAAGACTCCATCGTTCATCGAATCGAGAACCACCGCGAGTCGTTCGTTTTCTTTACCGAGGGTCTGAAAAAGCTGCTCGATCTGCTCCGTATCGAGTTTCGGCAGCTTCTCGAGGGCGCGACGTACGAATCCACGCATACCGCTTACCTCGCCGCCGCCGCTGCCTGCATCGCCAGGATCGCGCCGGCGAGCACCGCCGGGGGACTCATGTTTCGGGAATCGATCCGGCTCCAGTACCGTCCGATAATCTCCCCCCATCGTACAAGAACCGCCGGAGGTATCTGCTCTTCGTCGTCGCTCCTGAGACGCAGGCGGATCTCTTCTTCGAGGGCGTCGAGGAAATACTCCGCACCGTGACGGGGCGACACGCGACCAAGAAGATCTCTCAGTCGGTGCTCGACGGGTGTGGTTGACGAACCTCGTTCGAACGCCGCGACAAGGTCCCGGGCGAGGGGCGTCCAGTCGTCGTCTCCGTCCGCCCCTTGTCCTCGAAAAAACTCCCGCAGTGACGGCACCGCTTCTTCTCGCCGAAAGATCTTCTGTTGAACATCCCGCTGTATGTCGGATGGCCGCTCGGGAACCTCATAGATGCGCAGGCGCGACCTGATCGTCGGAATGATCGCGGATCGCCGTGACGATGTCAGGATAAAGAACGTGTTGTCCGGAGGCTCCTCGAGGGTCTTGAGCATCGCGTTCCTCGCTCCCTCCTGAAGACTATGCGCCTCCTCGATGATCACCACCCGGGGACCCGCCGCGGAGGTGAGGCGTGCCCACGCCGCGATCGACCGGACCAGGTCGACCGGGACCGGGTCGTGGGGCACCGCGTGTTCCAGGCGAAGCACCTCTTTTCCGATATCGTCGAGCAATCCGGTAGTTCCGGAGAGGTCGATCGTGCCGCTCCCGGACAGGACGCCGTCGACCTCTTCAAACTCGATCAGCAGACGTTCCAGGTTCTCGACAAGAGGCAGGGTCTTCTTGTTCCGCGCGTCGGACCAGAGGTGCTGGTCGAAGCGGCGGGTCAGTTTGCGAACGCTTCGGATCACGAGATAGGCGGTCCCGATTCGGGGCTGGTTTCGGAACGCATCGATCGCCGCATGGACCTCGAGGGAGAAGTACCGCGGGCCAAGAAGGAGCGTGTTGGGATGCTGCAGCGTGCGATGGAGGGAGCATGCGTGACACGTACAGTTCCACGAAGCATCCTCATGACAGGAGACGGCCCGGGCGATCTCCAGCGCCACCGACGATTTCCCGTTGTACCGGGGACCGGCAAGGAGAATCGCTCGCGGGAGTTGTTGTGCGGAAATGTCGCGACGAAGGTCGGCACATACCCGCTCAAGACCAAGAATATTTTCGAACATTACGCCCCAAAGGTAATAAACTGCTGCGCATACGGAAGCAACGGAAGCAACAATCGGGCGAATACGCTCTCTGCCAGGATCGTCTCTGCGTCAAATACCGGCTGAAGTTGAAGGACGAGGATGAGCAGGAATACCGCGATTACACCCTCTGCAAGACCGAGAAAGAACCCCAACGCGCGGTCGAGCGCCTCGAGATGGATGTGCTCCACCAGCCGGTACAGTCCCGACTCGAAGAGTTTTACCACCACGTATACGATAAGGAAGAGCGCAAGAAACGCGACGACCTGCGACCACGCACCGTCCCCGATATGAGGTTCCGCGTATTGCGCGGCAACCCCGGAAAAAAGCACCGCGACAGCGATCCCGAGAAGTACCGCCGCCATCGACATAAACTCCTTCACGAACCCCTTGATTCCGACGCGAAGGGTGAAGAAGAGGGCGATCACGAGAAACACGATGTCCAGTCCACTGAGATTGAGTTCCATGCCGAGCTCCGCTCTAATACTACACGCTCGGGGACGCCCCGCCAACGGCCCCGGAGCCATCTGTATCGGCACCCTCCGCCGCTGCGATCACGATCGCTGCGATACGCCCGGCGGCGTCCTCCGGGGCCCACCGTCGCGCCGCCGCCGCCATCATTCGGCGTCGTTCCGGTGCATCGAGGAGTTCGTCCACCGCCGCCAGGAACGTCGCTGCCGGAGTCTCCGGATCGTCGAGAACGACGGCGGCGCCACTTCGGGCGTACCGCTCGGCGTTTCTGATCTGGTCACCCCGGGAAGCTCCCGCCGAGAGGGGTACCAGAATCGCCGGCCGCCCCGAGACCGCTATCTCCCAGATCGTTCCCGCCCCGGCCCGAGCCACCACCAGGTCCGCCCGCTTCAGGAGGGCGGGAAAGGTCTCGTCGAACGTGGCCGCCCCGAAGTATCGTCCCGGCACCGCCTTCGCGGCGATCTCGTCGATCATTCCCGTACTGCGGGCTCCCGTCTGGTGGATCACGACCGCCCGGCGACTCAACTCGGCAATCACCTCACGGATCCATGTGTTGAGCTGGAGCGCCCCGAGGGAACCTCCGGTCACCAGGACTACCGGGTCGGAGGTCTCCTTCAGACCGATCGAAGCGAGGGCTCCTGCCGCCGACGCCGACGAAAACTCCTGTCGGACGGGGTTTCCCGTCACGACGCAGCGCCGGCGCAGCCGCGGCGGTAACGAATCGACCGTGTCCGGATAGGGGACGCAGATCCTTCGGGCAAAGGGCGCGGTGATCCTGGTCGCAAGCCCCGCGTCGCTGTCGGACTCGTGAATGACCACCGGGATCCGGAGGATCGCCGCGGCGATCACGACAGGAACCGCGACGAATCCTCCCTTCGAAAATACCGCCGCCCCGTCAACTTCCGGGTTATCGCGTACCCACCGTTTCAACAGCGAGTACGCCTGAAACACCCCTGCGACGACGCGAAAGAGGTCAAACACGTTCTGGATGTCGAGATAGCGGCGTAGCTTTCCGGTAGAGATCCCGGCGTAGGGAATTCCCCGGTTCTCGAGAATCCTCCGTTCCACCCCGCGGTACGAACCGATCCAGCGAACGTTTCTCCGAATCTCCGCGGCAAGCGAGTCGTACACGGCGATTCCCGGAAATACATGCCCTCCGGTACCGCCGCCGGTAAAAATGATCGTCGTCATGTTGTTAGTTTGGTGTCCCCGTTGTAGGTTACCGTACCATGCAGCACCTGAGAATCGCAATGAACGCGGCCATCCTGTTGGTTGCCGCGATCACCGGTCCGGTCGCCCAGGAACACGATGAGAGCCGCTTGCCCGGGGGAAGAACGAACTTCTACACCGACTCGGTACAGACCCGCCTTGCACCGGACCATCCCTTTACCGCAACCGTCACCAAGGAGCTTGAGCGCCTCGCGCCCCGGGTGGGAATCGAGATCACCGTGCCGGTTCCCGTCGTGGATCGGGCGTTCACCGACGCAGGGATGCGCGAACTATACAACATCCTCCGCCGGGTAAGCACGATGGAGGGCATCGAGTACTACTCCGCGAGTCGCGGCGAGATGCGAACCTTCTACCACGAGAGTTACGCGATCGACGGTCCCGACGGAAATCGTCGTATCGATGACCCTGTCGTGACGGTTATTCCTCCCCAGGATACGATCCACGTTTTTCAACGGGACGGCTCCTTCGGAAAGAACGTGCAGCGTCTCGATTACCTCGCCGGTCGTGACGCGTTCCTCGTTACGATGACCAACACCACCACGATGGTCTACAAGGTGGTACCCCTCGTCGCGCCGGAAAATCTCCAGACGTTCCTGCTGATCCTCCCCCGACCGGATGAGGGGGCGATCGAGTTCTACGGGAATCTCGGAGTCCGGGTGCCGGCGTTGTTCGGGATGCGGAACCGTGCTCGGGACAGCTTCTACAACCGGATCGTCGCGCTCCACGACTGGTTCATCCAGGAACTCGCCTCGAAGGGTCTCACCCCGCGTTCGTGACAATTCCGACAGAACTAACGATTTTCTAACATAACCCTTACACACTCCTCACACATCGCCGTTTTACTTGCGTCGTAATCCAAACCCAATTTCTCGCAAGGAGGAACGACAGATGAAGAAAGCAATTGTATTGCTTGCGCTGCTGCTGATCGCAGGCGTTGTGTTTGCAGGCGGGCAGCAGGAAGAGTCCGGAGCGGCGGAAGCCGAGACCGACGATGGTGCTTGGGCCTGGGTAATCGACGAAGGTGACTTTCCCCAGGTCGACGCCCTGAAGGTACAGGGAAACGTGATCACCGCCGGTAGCTCGACGGTCTTCCCTGCTGCGGAGTATCTCGCCGCGCAGTTCCAGGACGAGGGCTACAGCGGAAACATCACGATCGACAGCATCGGCTCCGGTGGTGGTCTCGAGCGGTTCACCGTAGAGGGTGAGAGCGACGTTTCCAACGCAAGTCGCCAGATCAAGCAGAGCGAGATCGAGCAGGCCCGCGAAATCGGTCGCGAACCGATCGAGTTCCGGATCGGCACCGACGCCCTCGCGGTGGTCGTAAACCCCGAGAACGACTGGATCGAAGACGCGACGATCGAGGATCTTGCGACGATCATGACCGCCGACCGCTGGAGCGACGTGGACCCGAGCTGGCCGGATGAGCCGGTTCTGAAGTTCATCCCCGGCACCGACAGCGGCACCTTCGACTACTTTGTCGAAGCAGTGTTTGAAAAAGACGAAGAGCCCCTCCTCTCCGCTTCAGACGTGCAGCTTTCCGAGGACGACAACATCCTCGTCCAGGGTATCGAGGGCAGCCCCTACGCGATCGGGTTCTTCGGATACGCTTACTACGCCGAAGCGGGTGATGCGTTGAAGATTCTGAGCATCGAAGGCGTCGAAGCGAACACCGCGAACGTCGACAACGGCACCTACCCCCTCGCTCGTCCGCTGTTCATGTACAGCGATGCGACGATCATGCGCGAGAAGCCCCAGGTTGCAGCGTGGCTTGCGTACGTTCTGAACAACGCTGAAGAGGGCATGCTCGGTGTCGGGTACTTCAAGGCTCCCGAGTCGGTGATCGACGAGGCGAAGCAGAAGTGGCTCGATGCGGTCGGAGATATGTACTGATCCCGACCGATCCGGTTGAATCGATTAGTCGAAACGGATGCGGGAGAGGGTGACCTCTCCCGCATTTTTTAAACGGAGGATCCATGTCCGACACGACGGCACGAACGGGAACACACGAACCGATCGATTTTTCGCCGAAGCGGCGACCCCACGAGTTTGCGATCCGCGGGTTTCTCTTTTTCACCGCGGCGATCTCGATACTGATAACGGCAGGCATCGTTATCGAGCTCGTGAAAGAATCGTGGCTCTTTTTCGGTGACCCCGAAGTAAGTATCTGGGAGTTCTTCAGCGGCACCAAGTGGCAGCCGATGATCGGGAACTTCGGCATCTTGCCGTTACTCACGGCAACACTCATGACCAGCTCTATCGCCATTCTCGTCGCCTTTCCTCTGGGACTGATGGTCGCGATCTACCTGAGCGAGTACGCGTCGGAGACGGTCCGGAGTTGGCTCAAACCGATTCTTGAGGTCCTGGCGGGGATACCGACTGTCGTGTACGGGTACTTCGCCGTAACCTTCATGACCCCCCTCTTGCAGAGTATCTTCGGAAACGACGTCGTCGACGTATATAACACCGCTTCGGCGGGTATCGTGATGGGGATCCTGATCCTGCCTCTCGTCTCGTCGATGACCGAAGACGCTCTGAGTGCGGTTCCCAGAGGCCTCAGGATGGCGGCGTTCGCCCTGGGATCGACGAAGATGGAGACCTCGATCCAGATCGTCGTTCCCGCGGCGTTCTCGGGAATCGCCGCGGCGTTTATCGTCGCTCTCTCCCGCGCGATCGGGGAGACGATGATCGTCGCCCTCGCCGCCGGCGCGGGACCCAACTTTACGTTGAACCCCTTCGAGGGAGCGGAGACGCTTACGGGGTACATCGTTCGGATCAGCGGCGGAGATATCAGTTATAACTCCGTCGACTACAACAGTATCTTCTCCCTCGGGCTGATACTGTTCGTGGTGACCCTCACCCTCAACTTCATCAGTCGACGAATTGTAGAGAGGTATCGGGAGGTCTACGAATGAGTTCGGTTCAGACGGAGCACATCTCCCACCGCCATGAGGAGATTATACGGAACATCGAACGTCGCCGTCGCCACGGAAAGGTGTGGCACGTCCTCTTCTATCTCGCGACAACGATCGCGATCTTCGCCCTCATTATTCTGTTGCTGAACATCTTCAACAGCGTCTTCGGGTTCGTCCTCATCGAGAACGAGGTACCTCCGACGGAACTCGTGCCTTCAGGAAACCTCGAAGAACTGTCCCGGGAGGAGCTGATTGCGCTGCTGGAAGAGCACCTATCGGCGGGGCTGATCAGGCGCTTTAACCATGAAGGGCCTCTGGAGGAGCGAAGCGTCTTCGATCTTGCCGCCCTCGTACAGGAGCGGATCGTGAACCCGACGATCATAGAAGCCTGGTCGTTACGGGACTCTCTCTTCAATCAGGAGATGATCCGGGCGGAGCACAAGGAGTTTCCCGGAAGCACCCTCCAGTTTCGAAGCTGGCTCTCCCTGGAGTTTCTCTTCGCTCCACAAAATCCGCGACCGCAATTCGCGGGAATCCGGACCGCCTTCCTGGGCTCCCTCTGGATGATTGTCATCGTCATCGCCGTCTCCTTTCCGATCGGCGTTGCCGCGGCGATCTATCTCGAGGAGTACGCCCGGGAAGACAAATGGTACAACCGGATCATCGAGGTGAACATCTACAACCTCGCAGGTGTTCCGTCGATCATCTACGGTCTGCTGGGCCTTGCGGTGTTCGTACGTGTACTCGAACAGATTACCAGCGGGGCCCTCTTCGGTGCCGTCGACCCGACCACCGCGAACGGTCGCACGATCCTTTCCGCGGGGTTGACCCTGGCGCTTCTGATCCTCCCGATCATCATCATCAACTCCCGAGAAGCGATCAGAGCGGTGCCGGGAAGCCTTCGCGACTCGAGCTACGGTCTCGGAGCAACCAAGTGGCAGACGATCTGGCACCACGTCCTGCCCGCATCGTTCGATCGGATCCTCACCGGAACGATCCTTGCGGTTTCCCGGGCGATCGGAGAGACGGCACCTCTCGTCGTTGTCGGGGCGTCGACGTTTATCACCGTCGACCCGACGTCGTTCTTCTCCAAATTTACCACCCTGCCGATCCAGATCTACCAGTGGTCTGCACGTCCACAGGCGGAGTTCCGAAACATAGCGGCCGCGGCGATCATCGTACTTCTCGTTCTGATGCTCTCGATGAATGCCGTTGCGATCATCATGCGAAATCGCATTTCCAGAAAAAGGAGAATATGACCGATGAACGCGAACCTCGCGATGCACACGCGTAATCTTGATTTCTACTACGGGGATTTTCAGGCGTTGTTCAACGTCGACCTCGATTTCATCGAACATCAGGTCACCGCCCTCATCGGCCCCTCGGGGTGTGGAAAGAGCACCCTTCTGCGGTGTCTCAACCGGATGAACGACCTGATTCCCGAGACGCGGGCACAGGGCGACGTCTTTTTCAGAGACCAAAACATCTACTCAACCGGAGTAGACCCCGTCGAGATCCGTCGACGGGTCGGCATGGTATTCCAGAAACCGAACCCCTTCCCGAAGAGCGTCTATGAGAATATCGCCTGGGGTGCGCGGATCAACGGGTACAAGGGGAACATGGATGAGCTCGTCGAGACAAGTCTCAAGAAGTGCGCACTCTGGGAAGAAGTGAAGGACAAACTGAAGCAGAATGCTCTGAGTCTCTCGGGAGGGCAGCAGCAGCGGTTGTGCATCGCTCGTACGATCGCGGTAGAACCGGACGTCATCCTCATGGACGAGCCGACGAGTGCTCTCGATCCGATCTCGACGGCGAAGATCGAGGACCTCATAACCGAACTGAAAGAGCGCTATACTATCATCATCGTAACCCACAACATGCAACAGGCGGGGCGCGTTTCCGACCAGACCGCGTTCTTCCTGAACGGGTACATCGTTGAAGCGGGAGACACGAAGGAGATCTTTTTTAACCCCCGGGAAGAGCGTACCGAAGCGTACATTTCCGGCCGGTTCGGTTGATAATCAAGGGAGGAACACCACGATGCAGACACGACACCATTTTCAGGAACTGCTTCACGAGATGTACCAGAATGTACTCAGGATGGCCACTCTTGTCGAGGAGGCGCTACAGAAAGCGCTCACGGCGGTGACCAACAACGACCACACACTCGCGGATGCGGTCAAGAAGAACGACGCTGCCATAGACTCGCTGCAGTTCGAGATCGACCGACGGTGTACCGAGTTGATCGCCACGGAACAACCGGTAGCAACGGACCTGCGGGAGATTCTCGTCGCGATGAAGATCGCCTCCGACCTCGAACGAATCGGGGACCACGCGCGACATCTGGTGCGGGTGATCGATGAACTGACGGACGATACGTTCAGGGTTACCCTGCCCCGTTTTCGGGAGATGACGGAGATGGGAATCCTGATGGTTCACGATTCGATCACCGCCTATGTCAATCACGATGCGGAAGCGGCGAAGCATGTTGCCCGTCGGGACGACGAGATCGACCGAATGCACAAGGAGCTGTTCAAGGAGCTGATCGCGATCATAAAACAGAACCCCCATGCCGCGGAAAAGGGCACCTCCCTGATCTTCCTCAACCGTTTCCTCGAGCGTCTTGGCGATCACGTCACCAACATGTGCGAGTGGATCGTCTATGCGAAAAGCGGTGAACACCAGGAACTCAACAAGATCTGAGACAACAATGAGTCGTGACGTGATTCTCGTCGTAGACGACGAGACGGACATCCAGGAACTGATCCGATACAACCTGAAGAAGGACGGCTTCGCCGTTCACACCGTTGGAACCGGTGAGGATGCTCTGACCGCGGTTGCGGATCTGCAACCGGACGGGATCATCCTCGACCTGATGCTCCCCGGTATCGACGGAACGGAGGTATGCCGGCGCCTCAAGAACAGTTCCGAAACCCGGGATATACCAATCGTCATGCTCACCGCAAAATCGGAGGACTCGGACATCGTATCAGGACTCGAGATCGGCGCCGACGACTACGTGACAAAGCCGTTCAGCCCGAAAGTTCTTGTTGCCCGCCTGCGCGCCGCCCTCCGGAAGAATCGTGAACCGGACCATCGCCCACCGGTGGAAGAGCTGTCGGCGCACGGCATCCGCATGGACCTGAGTCGCTACGAAGTCTACTGCGACGGGAAGCCGGTCTCTCTCTCGGCGACGGAGTTCGCGATCCTCGAGTTTCTTATGTACAATCCCGGGTGGGTCTTCTCGCGCAACAAGATTATTGATGCGGTCCGCGGGAAGGACTATCCCGTTACGGAACGTTCCGTTGATGTTCAAATCCTCGGACTGCGGAAGAAACTCGGATCCCACGGCCGCTTTATCGAGACGGTTCGGGGCGTGGGGTATCGCCTCAAAGCGATCTCCTGAGACGAACCCGGGACGGTGTGGCATCTGTCCTTCCCCTGCCACAATCCCCCGTCACAGTCCGACGGTCACTGTCACAGTCCGACGGCGCGTATCAACAGCTGCGTCGCCCCGATGATTGCGCCGAGAAGCGCGCCGAAGGCGTTGATCCATCGCAGATGCCGTTTGATGATACCCAGCAGAATACCTTCCACCTGTTCCACATCCAGTGCGTTGATCCGCTCGACGACAACGCGACGAACATCCAGATGAGCCACAAACCGCGGCGCCGCCGCCGCGAGAAGCGGAACTCCACGACTCGCGATCTCCCGGGCCAGCAGACCCCGGCGACGTTCGAGCACCGGCAGGAGTACGCCGAGGGGCGTATCCCGTTGGCGTTCGAACCACCCCGTCACCGCCCCTTTCAGAGCGCCGACAAGTTCATGGCACGGTGAGGTCCCGTGGGCGCCAGAAGGGGACGCGGCATCGTAATCAGGATTCGTCCTGCCGGTCAGGAACGCCCGGATACCCTCTTCCGTTCGCGTCGTGTCCGAGAGCGCCCGCTGGACAACTCCGGCGGCAAGATCCCAGGTATCGAGGGGGAGGAGAGAGCCGAGGGAGCGGTGGCGATTCGATTCCGTCCAGCGGATCAGCGCATTTCCGACTCGTTCTTTCGTCTCGTCTCTCTGCATGAGCACGACCAACTCCGAAGAGATCCGAGCGACGATCGACGGGGTTCGTTCGACAAGCTGTCGGTCGTATCCGCCGGCACTCACCATCAGCCGTTGCAGCCCCGTCAACTGGTCAAGGGTATAGGCCAGGACGCGTCGGACCAGCGCTTCCATCTGGCGTCGCGTCTCGACGTCGGCAAGAACGCGATCTACAGTCTCTACCGTTGCCGGCCACACCGCGGTCACCAGACGCCACACATCATCCCGGTCAACCGTTGCGGGAACGGGAGTCGTTGCAATAGCGGCAGTGACGGCTCGGGCGATCTCTTCGCTTCGGGACGCGATGATCTTCGCGGCGCCCCGGGATATCCCGTCGACGCTACGGTCTTCTTTACAGATCGCGTTCGACAGGGCGTCTGCTGCGATCTGCACGATCGTGTTCGCGTCGATTCGTTTGAGAGCCTCTCCGAGAGGAACCGCAGCCGCACGACGGAGCGATTGGTAGACCTCACGGCGAATCGTAACGGAAAAGGATGCGCTTCGAAAGCGCGATTCAAAGACGTCGGTTGTCAGAAGCTCTTCGGCAACCATCGCACCGATACTCTCGGCAAGATCATCCCGTTGTCGAGGTATTACCCCCGGGGTAAAAGGCAGACGAATACCAAGGATGCGAATCGGCCTGAGGGGACGAAAGAGCATACGAATCGCCACCGAATTGGTGAGATATCCGATCGCTGCTCCCAGCAACGGCGGGAGCACCCAGGGCAGGAGTTCTATCACAGGGGTGAGATCACCCGGAACCGGTATCGTCATATCACGGTTCCAGCGTTCGCCCCGCGTTGAGTGCCTGCTCCCGGGACGAGAAGGTGCGCACCGAGCTTCGTTCAACCCATCCCTGAACCTCGAGGCGGCGAAGCTCTATCCACGATTCATCGGGAGTCCGACCCGCTACGGGGAGGACATCGCCCCGTCGCAGATGCATGCGGATCACGGAGGAGGTATCCGGCAACTCGTATACCCGGACGTACCGGTCGGTGACGAGAGCAAACCGGTTCTGTCCGAACAACACCGGTGTCTCCGGTAGTGCTACCGTGTCGTCTTTGCCCGCGCATCCCCCGAGCATGATCACAGCGACCCCGGCCAGAAACGGGACGAAAACAAGAAGGATCAACCGTCGACTCACATCGCCCTCAGCTTTTCGATCTCGTCCCGAACCACCGCGGCTTGCTCGAACTCGAGATTCTTCGCGTGTTCCAGCATCTCCCTCTCGAGTAGCTTGATCAGCTTTGCCCGCTGCGTCGGGACGAGAATGTTGTAGCTTCCCTTGAGTATCTCCAGCTGCTTCTCCTCGTCGGACCGCTTTTCCTGTTTCTCCCGGGTGATGATCTCGTACACCGACTTACGGATCGACTGTGGTGTGATGCCGTTCGCTTCATTGTACTCCCGCTGGATTCTGCGCCGGCGCTCGGTCTCGTCGATCGCCGTACGCATCGCCCGGGATACCTCATCGGCGTACATGATAACCATTCCCCGTTCGTTCCGCGCTGCGCGTCCGATCGTCTGAATCAGCGAGGTCGCCGACCGGAGAAAGCCGATCTTGTCGGCATCAAGAATCGCGACGAGGCTGACTTCAGGCAGATCGAGTCCCTCTCGAAGAAGGTTGATCCCGATCAGAACGTCGAAATTTCCCGCCCGGAGATCGGTGAGGATCTCAACGCGTTCGATCGTTTCGATCTCGGAGTGGAGATACCGCACCCTTACGCCCAACTGGGCGAGGTAATCCGTCAGGTCTTCGGACATCTTCTTTGTCAACGTGGTCACAAGGACCCGTTCCCCCGCTTCGACGCGAAGGAGAATCTCCCGGTGGAGATCCTCGATCTGTCCTTTCGTGGGCCTGACGGAGATCTCCGGGTCGAGGAGCCCCGTCGGTCGAATCACCTGCTCAACCACGCGGACAGACCGCTGGTGCTCCTCGTCACTCGGGGTGGCGCTGACGAAGATACACCGGTCGATAAGAGACTCGAACTCGTGAAACACGAGAGGGCGATTATCGAGCGCCGAAGGGAGGCGAAACCCGTAGGAGACGAGCGACTCCTTTCTCGAACGATCGCCGGCGTACATCCCCCGTATCTGCGGAACCGTTACGTGGGACTCATCGATCAGCGTGAGGTAGTGTTCCGGGAAGTAATCGATCAGCGTCGCCGGTCGTTCTCCCTCGGCACGACCGCTCAAATGGCGGGAATAGTTCTCGATACCGGGACAGTACCCCATCTCCTCCATCATCTCCAGGTCATACTCAGTCCGTGTTTTGAGACGCTGCGCCTCCACCAGTTTGTTCTCCGCCGTCAACGCTCGATACCGCTCATCCAGCTCCGTTCGTATCAGCCCGAGTGCACCGCGAAGCTGATCGTCGGGCATCACAAAATGCTTGGCAGGATAGACAAACAGTGTCTCCAGCTCTTCCGTAGCGGTACCGTTGAGGGGGTCGATCTTCTCGATCACGGCAACCTCGTCCCATTCGAGCTGGATACGATACGCCTCCTCAAGGTACGCGGGATAAATCTCGAGAACGTCACCCTTTTGCCGGAATGAACCACGTTGAAGAATCGCGTCGTTTCGATCGTACTGCAGATCGATGAGCTTTCGTCGAAGGGCGGAAAGATCGAGTTCGTTTCCCCTGTCGATCCGTATCCGCATCTCCCGGTAATCCCGGGGGCTGCCCAGACCGTAGATGCAGCTCACCGTGGAAACGACGATCACGTCCGGTCGTTCGAGGAGGTTAGTCGTTGCCGCGAGGCGCAGACGGTCTATCTCGTCGTTGATCGACGCGTCTTTCTCGATATAGAGATCCCGGGACGCGACGTACGCTTCGGGCTGGTAGTAGTCATAGTAGGAGACGAAGTACTCAACCGCATTGTCGGGAAAGAACTCCCGGAACTCGCGGTACAACTGCGCTGCAAGGGTCTTGTTGTGGCTGATCACGAGAGTGGGGAGTTGCACCTCTTCGATCACTTTCGCCATCGTGTACGTTTTCCCCGACCCGGTTACCCCTTTGAGCGTCTGGAATCGATCTCCTTCTTTGACCCCTGCGCTCAGCGCAGCGATCGCCGCTGCCTGGTCCCCGGCGGGCCGATAATCCGATACGGTCCGAAAACGTGCCATTCCCTTCGATCCTCAGTCCCACTGAAACCGTTCAGGTCGTTCACTCAGGACGATCTCCGTCTCCATTCGACGCCGTCCCCGGATGAACTCCACAACGACCCGTTCACCAGGTCGGTTGTCCTCGAGAGCCTCATAGAGATTGGCGATCGAGGCGACACTCATACCGTCCACAGTGGTGATGATATCTCCCCCAAGATAGATCACCGTCCTCCCGTACCGCACCGCGTTGTTCCGACTCCCTCCCTTGAGACCGGCGGCGTCGGCGTTTCCATCGGGAATCACCTCGCTTACGAGAAGACCCCGGTCTACAGGGAGGCGAGCGTACCGGACGAGCTGCGGGAAGAGCTGCCGCGGGACGATATCGATCCACCCGCGGCGGACAACGCCGTACTCGAGGAGATCAGGCACCACCCGCCGTGCCGTATCGACGGGTACCGCGAACCCGATCCCTATCGATCCGCCGCTGGGGGAGAATATCATCGTATTGATCCCGATCATTTCGCCCCGGGAGTTCAGGAGCGGCCCTCCCGAGTTTCCGGGATTGATCGAAGCGTCGGTCTGGATCATGTCCCGGATCACCAGATCGTTCCGGGCGCGAAGGGGCCGCCCGAGACCGCTGACGATACCGGTCGTGAGGGTTCGGTCGAGGCCAAACGGATTCCCGATGGCGAGGACCTTTTGTCCCACCCGGAGCGTTGCGGAATCGCCCATCGGGATCGTCTCAAGGCGTCGGCTTCCCGGGTCGAATTGGACGACGGCGAGGTCATTTTCCGGATCGCTCCCGATAACCTCCCCTTCGACGCGGTCTCCATCGGTAAAGGTCACGAAGACCCGGTTGGCATGTTCCACGACGTGGTAATTCGTGAGAACGTAGCCACGTTCATCGATGATCGAGCCGGATCCGGTGCTTCCCTCTTGAGGAACCGGCTCCAGAAACCAGTTGTAAGCGACGGTTTCGGTGTTAATATTGACGACCGCCTCGCTACGTTCCTCATAGACCTCGATCGTATCCCGCTCGTTCTCGGTAAGGTACACCGTACGGACCTGAGTCTCCGACGCCTCGATCGGTGAGGCCGGTACGGCCGGAGTCTCGTGATCGCCGCCCGTCGGCAACGGGCGCGGTCCGTTATCAACGCGTCCAATGAGCAACCCCACCCCGAGGGCACCTGTGATGAGAAAAACGAGAAGTGTCCCGCGGATGATACGCATCATGAAAGTATACGTATCGACCGCGCCTCGTGCCAAGCGTTTCGACCGGGAGGCAGATTAAGAGATTATCAAGAGACGGAACGCGCTATTCCAGCGAGTCCGGTCCGAGGGCGCGTATCTTGGCGGCTTCGAGTATATCCGTCGCCTCGATGTGCTCGCGATCCTCCACATCAGCGATCGTCCGGGCGACACAGCGGACACTTGCCGCGGCGCGGTCCGAGAGCTTTAACTGGTGCATCCGGGTCTGAAGAAACGCAATGAGATTGCGAGACAGCGGGATTCGATCGTTGATCTCTTCAGGTGGGACAAGCCCGTTCAGGACGATTCCATCCTTCGCGCCCCGGGCGCGCTGCCGGGCGTGTGCGGCGGCGACGCGATCCTTCATCTCCTCCTGGGTCATCGAGAATCGGTACCCCCCGTCTGATCGTTTGGAACGGTAGTAATAACTCCGGACTCGGAGATCCACCCGATCGAGAAGCGCCGCACCCAGGCGGCGCCAGTACCGCGCGACTTCCTGAGCGCTGCACATACACACTTCACCTTCCTGGCCCATCTTCCCGCACGGACAGAGGTTGCTCGTAAGGACCAGCTGGAACCGTGTCGGAAAGTCTTCGCCTCGTCCAGCTCGACTGATCGTGATATGTCGCGCCTCGACCGGCTCACGAAGCGCCTGCAATACCTGGGGACGAAACTCCGGCGCTTCGTCGAGAATAAGAATCCCGTTGTGTGCGAGACTGACCTCTCCGGGGAGCGTGTTCCGACCCCCACCGAGGACTCCTTCCATACTCGCACTGTGGTGGGGCATCCGCACCGGAGGACGACGCCCCGGGTGCGTCCCGTCGATCCCTCGCATCGAGTAGATCCGGGCAACCTCACGGGTCGCCCGTGACGAAAGATCGGGAAGCAGAGAAACCAGGCGGCGTGCGGCCATCGTCTTTCCACTTCCGGGAGGACCCATGAGCAGTAGATTATGGAATCCTGCAGCGGCAAGCGTACTTGCCCACTTGATCGATCGCTGACCCTCCATGTCGTCGAAGGAAGGAGCGGCCCCCGTCGGACGGACCCTTCCCGGCGGGAGTGCAGCCTGCGCAAGCCCGTTGGTACGAAGAGTTTTCAGGTCATGGATCGTCCGGATAACCTCGGCACCGATCTCGATCCCCGAAAGGAACCGGAGACTCCGCTCCGGTATCACCACAGGACCAACGGAGTGCTCCTGCCCCGCCAGCACCGCCGACAGCGTCCCGCGAACCGGAATCGCATCACCCCGAATCGACAGCTCACCAACCGCCAGAAACGGTTCGGGAAGATCGATCTGCTCGCTCGCATTGAGAATCGCTAATGCGATCGGAAGATCAAAGCCGGCGCCAACTTTCGGGATCTCCGCAGGAGAGAGATTGATGAGGATACGTTCGGCAGGATAGACGAACCCGGAGTTCCGAATCGCGATCCGTACCCGTTCCCGCGCCTCCCGGACCTCGCTGCTCGGAAGTCCTACGATATCCGTTCCCGGTAAGCCTCGACGAATGTCAACCTCGACCCGTACCAGTCGTCCGATAACCCCGATCGGGGAAAAGCCGTAAATCATAACGCCTCCATATACCAATACGGAAACGTCGATCACACTGCTTGCCGAAGGGGTTACATTTCTCCTGTACGGATCGCTTCCTGGACAAGGCGGTCGCACGCCTCGTTGTGGGTATCACCTGCATGACCCTTCACCCACTGCCATTCCGCGCCGGTTGCGGTGTTTACTTCATCGAGGGCTCGCCAAAGCTCTCCGTTTTTTACCGGCTTTTTTGCGGTAGTTATCCAGCCGTTCTTCCGCCATCGTCGAATCCAATCTGTGATCCCCTGACGCGGCAAGAACGGTACCATCGCCGTCAACGAGGCGCCACGCCCATCCCCCGGGTCCCGGATTTCCATGACATCCACCATCACTGTAGAGATACACCGTGTTCACCTTCAAAAACTCCATACCTCGAGTTGACCCCGCGAGGACGCGAGATTATACTTGCAAATAATGAATAACAAAAGAATCCATACCTCGTTTATAAACAAAATATCATATTTTAACGACCAATTCTCCCCAGTCGCGTCCCTCGCCCGCGTGATCCGGGCTCCACTGTTCAAAGACGAGCCCGGTTCTCGGGGAGAACGATTTCGAGTCGTATCGATCAAAGATTTTCCTCCCGCGGGCTACCTCCCGACACCACAGAAGGAAATCATCCTACAGAATTCGGCGGAGAAAGCAAGACGTTTCGTCGTCGAACCGTACGACCTCCTCGTGACGATTGTGGGAACGATCGGTGCCGTCACGATCGTTCCGGAACATACCGGCCCATGGATTCCCGCCACCAATATGCTGGTCGTCCGCTTCGGAGATCATCGCCCGGAGCGATCCCGTGCCTTCTACGCGCTCATCAAGAGTCCCCGTGGCCGGAACGTTCTCAGACAGCTTTCTCATGGCCAGGGTATACAAATCGTATCAAAGAAACAGTTTTCTGCAATGCTGATACCCGAGCTGAACGCCGAGCTCATTGAACGAACGGAAGCGCTCTGGCGCGAAGAACTGGAGACCTACGAGGAATCGCGCCGCCTCCTCTTACGTGTCGGAGAGACCTTTGACGCCCTCGAGCGTGAGGCACCGGGTATTGTCGAACGCGCCTATCCGGCGCGGGAGACGATCTCGTAACGGGACGTAAGGTCGAGAAGATCCTCGAAGGAACGGGTGAATCCTATCACCAGGTACGAACCGGTACCGGTGTTGAGGGGCAAGAAGAGCCAGCTTCCCACGGAGGCCAGTTTGCGTGCGTGGCAGGTCTCACCGAAGTCGCGAAACCTTCCCAGTCTCTGCTTCAGCAGCGCAACGCGCCGATATGAACACACATTCCGGACGATGTCGCTGTGTCCGGGCAATGTGAAACTCTCGGGACACTCCGCAGGCATGCCGAGGGTAAAAGAGCTCGCGAAACCACCGTCGACCGGCTCAAGGATCACCGCAACGCGGGCATCCCACTGTCTTGTGAGGGTTACGAGCTCGCGGTAGACCCTGCGGACGCCGGCGTCGCCGCTCTCGTTCGTATACGGGAGCTCGAACCCTCCGGACACGAATCGCAACGTTCTCCCCGTTTCGTCTCCACCGTTACCAGAGCCCTGTTGAAGCTCCCCGTCGAAGAGATCGCCGAAGTCGATATCGTCGAAGGCGCCGCCCAACACATCTTCGATCCCTCCGAGAGAACGCCGGTGTAACACCTGCTCCGCCAACCCGAGGATCCTCTGATCGACATTTCGGGATTCATCGAAATAGGCCGTCGCCTGAATCTGCGCAAGACCTTCGCGCTCCTCGATAATCGTCTGCGTTTTTCCTGCGAAGGCGATAAAATCGTCGAGCTCAACCACCTGATACGACGAGGAATTATCAAGTCCGTGAATTACAATCTTTTCGAGTCCCAGCTCATCCGCTCGGAAGACCGGGGTAAAATGGCTTCGGTGTCCTTCTTCCGCGGTATCCGCAGACGGTCGCATAAAAGCACCGCCGAATGATGTTGCCGAGCTGAGGAAGGGTCGCGGCGAGTGATCGAGAAGGACCGCCGGACTGACCGAATCGTCCTCGACCTCAACCTCAGACAGCTCTTCGACCTCTTCGGCCATGTCAACGGGCAAAAGCTCCGGCTCTTCCTCTGTGACGACGTCGAGCTCTTCTACTTCGTCCGCCGCACCAGATTCCTCGAGCTCCTCCAGCTCCTGCACCTCCTCGGGTTCATCTGTTTCCTCTGGGGGCCTTCGTTCTTCGGCCTGGTCAAGCTCTTCAAACTCTTCAAGTTCTTCAACCTCCGCGACCTCGACTGCCTCGCCTATATCCTCTGACGCATCATCGAGTTCTTCGAGCTCTTCATCCGCCTCAACATGGACAACAGAAACCCCGTCGTCGGTGACCTGTGCCGATACGATCTCTTCCGGCAGCTCAGAATCGACACCGTCTTCGATCTCAAGCAGCGTCTGCTCTACCCGGAGCCAGTCGTTCGACGCGGGACGATCACCCTCGTGGCGCACCTCGGCGTCACCGGCCGGCGGGGTTTCGGAGTGTTCAACGGCCTCGATCGGTGACGCTTCCGCCGGCTCGTCCCGCTCTTCGAGGGCCTCGTCCTCCCGAGCCTTCCATTCCTCTTCACGAAGGATCTCTGCAACATCGTCATCAACGACGATCTCTCCGAGGAATCCATCTTCAAGCTCGTCGACGGGCTCGGCTTCGGGGGCCTCCTCGATCTC
>JBKHFT010000015.1:0-32551 GCA_046540055.1 Alkalispirochaeta sp. | reverse complement strand
TCGATACCAGTTCGTTTCAAGATGCCCTCGTCTTCGAATCGGTTTTCGCCGGTTCCCGTCTGACGGAATGCTCCTTCGCGGGAGCGACGGCGGACCTGTGTAATTCTAACGCGATCCAGGCGACGGATTGCGATTTCAGCGAGACATCGCTGCGACGGAGTCGCTTCATCAACGCCCGGCTCACCACGGTGAAGTTCATCAATTGCGACGTTCACCATGCGCTGTTCCAGTTCAGCGAGAGACATGAGGTGTCCTTCAAACATACGAATAACGACGAGGCGTATTTTTGAACGAACCCCGTGTACGTATTACACCGTATTATTCACCCCGGAGCGACACGACGACGTACCTTCTATACCGCGACGACCAGCGCGACGCGGCGCTGATAGATCCGACTCCGATCGACAGCGAGTTGTACCGCCTCATCATGCGGAACGATCTTGAGCTCTCACACGTCTTCGTAACGCATCCCGAAGCGTATATGCGTCCGGCGATCCGGACGTTGTCGCGGATCTGGCCGGTTGAGATCGTCTGTGGCGAAGAAAACGTCTTTGCCTGCGACAACCGCTGTATCTCCGGGGAGGGAACGCTGACAGTAGGCTCTATTCCGGTGACGGCCGTACCGGCCCTTCCCCACTCACGAAGCTCGTTCTTTTTCCGCGTCGGCGCAGTGATCTTCACCGGTTCGATCGTGCATGCGGGAACGATCGGGGAGACCTCGAGTGCGTACGCTGAGGCGCTTCTCATCGCCACGGTGAAAGACTACATCTTCACCCTGGATCGGGATACGCTGATCCTTCCCTCCGTCGGACCACCGTCAACCGTCGCCGCCGAGCGCAATCTCAGTCCGTATTACCGGGAGGAATAGACGACCGATAGAATCAGTCCCGTTTTTTGTTGGCAGTGCCGATACCGAGAATTTGCCGCACCGTTTCCCGGAACGCCGGGGGCACCGGCGCTTTGAACGTCCGCGGTTCCTCTCCCGCCGCGACGGCGATCGTGAGGCGCAAGGCGTGAAGCATCATCGGCGCTCCCGGGAACGATCTGTCCGGTCGGGCGTACAACGGATCACCGAGGATCGGTGCCGTGATTGTCGCGAAGTGCACCCGGATCTGGTGCGTTCGCCCTGTGTGCAGGCGGACGAGAACGAACGAATACCCGCCGAAGCGACGGAGAACCCGGTAGGTCGTCAACGCCGGTTTCCCGCGTCTTCGTTCCGGTTCCTTGTTTCCGCTCCACCCGTCGATCGGCGCGTCGATATCGGAAACCGAGCGATGAACGAGGGGGCCCGTCACTTCGAATCGCGTGCGATGCCGACGATCCCGGGCGATCGCTCCATCGATCATACCGCACGTGTGAGGTGGTGAACCTTTCACCACGGCGAGGTAGTACTTTTTTGTCCGGCGACGGGAAAACCGGGTAACCAGGTACCGGTGCGTCGCCGGATCTTTTGCAACGATGATGACACCGCTGGTCTCTTTGTCCAGACGGTGGACGATTCCCGGGCGAACGGGACGATCTGTGTCGCTTCCGAAGGAATCGTCTTCATCGCGAGCCTCGTCGCTCTCCTCGGAGAGAAAAAAACCCTCCCGGGGGTACCGTCCCGCCAGCGCGTGGAGGAGCGTGCCGGACCAGTTCCCGGCTCCGGGGTGCACGACCATCCCCGAGGGCTTGTTGATCACCACGACGTGGTCGTCCTCATAGAGAATGTCGAGGGGTATCTCCTCGGGTGTGACCTCTTTGATCACTTCGGGAGCGAGGTGAAAGGCGATCGTGTCTCCCGGCAACACCCGGGTCGAGAGCTTTGCCGGTCTGCCGTTGAGATGAAGCGCGGATATTCGTTGCTTCAGTCGGCTTCGTCCCGGCAACTCCGGGAGATGCCCGAGGTACACGTCCAGCCGACAGGGAAGCTCGACACCCTCCTGGCCGGGGTCCACTTCGACCGTTACTTCCCGGGATATCGCGTCCGGCGAGGTATCCTCCCGGAGAGACCGGTCATCCCGGGTATGGTCGGAACCCTTCACGAGGTACACCTCATCCTCAGTCATCTCCGGGAGACGCCGCCGATGCACGCTCCGTTGCACCCCGGCGAATCCGTTCGCGCTGCTCCTCCCTGCGCCCGAGGACGTAATCAACGACGGCGACGCCGACGCTGATGATCGCGGAGGATGTGATCAGACCGATTCGCTCCTCGTTGGTGAACGTCTCCTCCGGCGAAGTGGAAAAAAACCACGGAGCGTACTCACCGCTTACACTACCCTCACGAAGGGAGTAGTAGCCGAATCGTCCGACCTCATAGGTCAGGCCTGTTACGATCATCGCAATCGGGAATGCACCGATCGCGATGATCTCGCCTCGGCGTACATCGTGGGCCCATGGAGGGAATTCATCGGGGTGGTACGGCACCGGTTCTTCCGGGTCGACGAGAACCGGGTCGGTTCCACCGGAATCGCCGGATTCGGCGTACATCACCGCCGGTGAGGAGAACAGCACGAGGAGAACAAAGAGAACGAGAGAATATCGGTGCATCCTGTGGATCGAGGGAACACGGGTAGCGCGAAGGGTATCCACGTCGTTCAGGTAATCCGCGGACCGAAGATCGCGGTGCCGACACGCACCATCGTGGAGCCTTCAATAATCGCCGCCTCAAGGTCTCCACTCATCCCCATCGAGAGCTCGGGAAAGGTACCCCCCGTCTCACCCGCCAGGCGATCACGCATCTCCCGGAGCGTGGCAAAGGCGTGACGAATTGCCGGTTCGTCCCCCGTCAGCGGACCGATCGTCATCAATCCCCGCAGGGCGAACCCCGGAGTTTCTTCGATTTTCTCCGCCAGGAGGCGGAGTTCATCGTATCCGTGGACCCCGTATTTGCTCTCCTCACCGGAGGTGTTTACCTCGATACACAGATCGATCGGCGGGGTGGTCTCGTCCCGTGCGTTCACCAGGGCATCGACGGTGCGTATCGCATCGATCGACTGGATCGCGGTGTAGAGCTGGACAGCATCTTTCGCCTTGTTTCGCTGCATGTGGCCGATCAGATGGACCTCGGCATCCTCCGGAAACAACGACCGCCGCGATTTCGTTTCCTGAACGCGACTTTCTCCGAAGAGGCGCAACCCGAGACCGATCGCTTCCCGAATCCGCTCCTCCGGTTGCAGTTTACTCACCGCCATGAGCCGGACCCCTTCACGAGCGCGTCCGGCGGCGTCACAGGCGCGTCGGATCCGCTCTTCGATACGTGCTATGTTCTCTCGAATCGATCCCATGATTGGGATACTGTACCATCCGATCGGCCGTGTTGACGAGAGGTCAACGCAGCGGTATGTTGAATTGATACTCTCTGTCCCACTGATAAGGATGTACCTGATATGAGTGAATCACTTTGGTCGGAGCGCCAGACCGCAACGTGGCGCACGAAAGTAGGCCTCGCGGAAATGTTGAAAGGCGGAGTCATCATGGACGTTACCGACGCCGAGCAGGCAAAGATCGCTGCCGACGCCGGTGCTCAGGCGGTGATGGCTCTCGAACGGGTCCCCGCGGATATCCGCGCTGCCGGGGGAGTTGCCCGGATGAGCGACCCCGCGATGATCGAAAAGATCCAGAACGCTGTTTCGATTCCCGTGATGGCAAAGTGCCGTATCGGACATATCTCCGAAGCGAAGATGCTGCAATCGATGGGCGTCGATTTCATCGACGAATCGGAGGTACTCACCCCGGCAGATGACCGATACCACGTGGAAAAACACGATTTTACTGTGCCTTTTGTGTGCGGATGTCGCGATCTTGGTGAAGCGTTGCGGCGAATCGGCGAAGGAGCGGCTCTGATCCGTACGAAGGGCGAAGCCGGGACCGGTGATATCGTCGAAGCGGTACGGCATATGCGCACCCTGATGGCGGATATTCGAGCACTGCAGAACATGCCCCCCGAAGAGGTGATGACCCGGGCGAAGGAGCTGGGAGCGCCGTACGACCTCGTTCTCGAGGTTTCCCGCCGTGGCAGGCTCCCGGTGCCGAACTTTTCCGCCGGCGGCGTAGCAACCCCCGCCGACGCGGCGCTGATGGTCGAGCTCGGAGCGGAGGCGGTATTCGTCGGGTCCGGAGTGTTCAAGTCCGACAATCCCGCGAAGCGTGCCGTCGCGATCGTAAACGCCGTCGCGTACTACGACGATCCTGACAAGCTTGTGGAGATCTCCCGCGGGATCGGCGTACCGATGACGGGGATCAATATCTCCGGAATGCACGCGGAAGAGCGTATCGCCGGGCGCGGTTGGTAGACCTTCGGTTTTTCAGGTATGAACACGTCCGTAGGGGTTCTCGCGTTTCAAGGTGATTTTCAACGCCATCTCTCGGTTGTGCGCGAACTGGGGTGGGACGCACTCCCCGTCCGTCGCCCCGAGGAGGTAGCCGGTCTTCGGGGTCTCGTGATTCCCGGCGGCGAAAGCACGACGATCGGACTGCTGATAACGCGGTTCGGACTGCTGGAGGCGATCGAATCCGCCGTCGCGGAAGGAATGGCGGTAATGGGAACGTGTGCGGGTGCGATCCTTCTTTCCCGCGAGATCGCCGGGAGCGATCAACCCCGCCTCGGTATTCTCGACACCGAGATCCAGCGCAACGCCTACGGACGCCAGGTCGACAGCTTCGAAGCGGACGTCTCTATCCCGCTCCTCGGGGCAGAGCCGATCCGGGGCGTGTTCATCCGCGCCCCCAGATACCTCCGGTGCGGGCCGGCTGTCGAGGTTCTCGCCTCCTTCGAGGATTCCCCGGTGGTTGTCAGGGAGGGGCGTCATCTGGCCCTGACGTTCCATCCGGAACTCACGAAGGACACAAGAATCCACGAGTACTTTCTGAATAACCTGGTGTAGCGAGTTCCTCGGGAGAATCAGGCAACGGCATCATCTCAGGCCGGAGCAGGGAGCGTCTCAAGAGCCCCCGAGCGAACGACGGAACCGGATCGATCTGACCGTCTCGGGAACGGTCAGACGGTGCGTTCGAGGTTGAACTGAAGGAGCGCCGTCAGGGCATCCGTGCCGGCGGTACCGAGGGCGAGTTCACTGATCAGGTCCCGCGATCGTTGCCCTTCCCGCTCCACCAGTGCATCGACGTCGGAAATCACACCGTGCTCCCTCAGGGCACTGCGGACGGTGAGGATCTCCTCTTCCGACAGTTCCCGTTTCCCGAAGACAGAGCGAACCGGATCGTTCTCGGGAAGCCGGTCGAACAGATAGGTACGATAGATCGTCTTTTTGTCCTCCCGGATATCGCTTCCCGTCGATTTCCCCGTCGCTGCCGTTTCCTCGAGGATACCGAGACGGTCGTCCCGAATCTGAAAGATCCGACCGAGGGATTCCCCGAGGTGCATCAGTATCTCTATCTTCCCCTGGTCGGCGCCGGCGATGATCGCGCCGATCGCCATCGGAAGGCTGAATGTGTAGCGACCCGTCTTGTAGGTATATACATCGAGTACCGCTTCCTCCGAGACGTCCCGCACGTATCCGTGGTGGACGTCTTGCATCTGGGCAAGTCCGACGAGGATGATCTCCTCGCTGACCAGACGGAGGACCCGTTCTTTCGTCGACGGATCGAGGTCGCCGGCTGCCAGACGTTGCATCGCGAGAAACGCCGAGACGTCTCCGGCACAGATCCCCATCGAAAGCCCGTACTGGTCACCGTTTCGCGGCGCGATCTCCCGGTACTGCCGGTGAATTGAGGGAAGCCCTCGCCGAAGATCATCCTGATCCATGATGTCGTCGTGAATCAACAGAAACGACTGGAGCAACTCCATCGCAACCCCCGCGTCGATCGCGGCAGGTGGATAGGCGTCGTTTCCCGAGAAGATCCAGTACGAGAACGGTACGAAAGCACCTCTTAGCAGTTTTCCCCGGAGCGCGTATTCACCGAGGCGGCGGGTGAGGTCTTCGCCCCAGAACGGCGCGCCTCCGAGAGGGGACGGCCCGTTCTCGTCGAGAAGCGAGGCGAGGGCTGCTCCGATCTGTTCCCGTGCAGCAGTCAGATGGGTGTGCATGTGTGTGCGCCTTCCCGTCAGCAGTAAATCGCGTTGAAGAGACCGGAAAACACGATCCGTGCCCGATTCGGTTTCACTTTCCGGCGAAAGACGATAAAGGGGTTTTCCGCGATCTGCTGTCCCGTCCATTTATACATGTCCCCTGCGGTCTTGATCGGAATCCGGTACCGTCGGGGGATCAGCGGGTACCCCGCTTCCGCCTCCGCCTGCCACGTCATATACCGTTGCAGCTGGGAGTGAATGAACGTTACGAACTCTTCGCTGTTCTCCCGCAGGTACGCCTCGTCGAGGCTTTCAAGGGAGGTTTCCGAAATCGGAAGATAGATACGTCCGAGGGAGTTGTCCTCCGCGATGTCCCTGATGAAGTTGATGTACTGCATCGCCCGGCCGAGCATCTGTGCCGCTTCCCGGGCGCTCGAATCGAGGTCCATGATCTGCGCCATGAACAGTCCGATCACCTCCGCGGAGCCGTAGATGTACGCGAGGCTCTCCGGCAACGTACGATGCTGTTTCCTGGTGAGATCCATCGCCATCGACCGGAGAAACGCGTCGGTCCATTTCGGGTCGAATCGTTTTCGGCGACTCAGTTCTACATAGGCTCCGATGATCGGATCGTCGTCGGTTCCGCGTTCCAGAGCGCGGTGATAGTGGTCAACGAAACGATGAAACCCGTCCGCATCCTGCGGCACGCTGTCGACAAAGTTGTCGGCGACCCGAACGAAGCCGTACAGTGCGAATACGTCGCGTCGCACCGATTCCGGAAAAAACCTGCTCGAGTTGAAATAGGTCGTACTTCCGTTGCGAAACGTCTCATAGTGCACAGTCCCTGTCCCGTACATCTCTCCTCCCTGATCCTTGCTGACCAAGATACTAAGTTTATCGGGGAAAATAAACAGATCGGTCTCGGGTATTTCCATGGCGATAGACGGTAAAGAATGTGTGTGTAATCCTGTCATAGCCGTGAATTTACCGGTTCCGACGTAGAAAATATTCGCTGTAACCGGTACCAATCACATGACTTTGGCTGATTGTTGTAAGAAATCAGGCGAAAAACAGGAAACCGATTGACATTTACCGGTAAACACGTAAACGTTTGGCTGCGACAACGAATCACAAGGGAGAAAGAACGGATGTACAGTAAAACCGGCGCAGAGATCATCGTCGATATGGTCCATCATCACGGAGTTGAGTACATCTTCGGATACCCCGGAGGTGCGGCGATTCCGATCTTCGACGCGATCGTCGACTCACCGGTAGAGTTCGTCCTTACCCGCCATGAACAGGGCGCCACACATATGGCAGACGGCTACGCACGAGCTACCGGAAAGCCCGCGGTGGTACTCGTCACCTCCGGTCCCGGCGCAACGAATACGATCACCGGCATTCTCACGGCGCAGATGGATTCAATTCCGATGATCGTGATCACCGGGCAGCAGACCACGTGGAACCTGGGGCTCGATGCGTTCCAGGAGGCGGATGTTTCCGGCATCTCCTACCCCGTGGTGAAACACTCCTTTCTCGTCAAAGACGCCGCGGACCTTCCGGCGATCATGAAAGAGGCGTTTTATATCTGCCAGACCGGACGCCCCGGTCCGGTGCTCATAGATGTCCCGAAAGATGTTTCAAGCGCCGTGGTCGAAACCGACTACAGCGAAACCTTCGACATTCCCGGCTATCACGTGCCCGGGGAGGCGGAGTCTCAGGCGGTCGAGAAGGCGGCGAGGATGCTCGAACGGGCGCGGCGCCCTCTTCTTCTCGTCGGACACGGTGCGGTGATTTCCGGTGCGGAAAAGGCGATTCGCTATCTGGTGGAGAAGATGCAGATTCCCGTGGTGAACACTCTTCTCGGTAAAGGCGGGTTTCCCGAGTCCCATCCTCTGTCCCTCGGGATGCTTGGTATGCACGGTACCGCCTACGCGAATCGCGCGGTGGAACACTGTGACCTGATCGTATCGATCGGCTCACGATGGGACGACCGGATCGTCGGGGACCCGTCGAAGTTTGTGCCTACCGCTGAGCGGATCCATATCGATATCGACGCTGCGGAGTTCCAGAAGATTGTCTCCACCGATCTGTGTATCGAAGCTGACGCGGCCCTCGCGGTGGATCAGATCGCGGCGATCGCCGTCCCCGGAGACACGGCCGACTGGCTGGCACAGATCGAAGTGTGGCGCAGGCAGTACCCGCTGAAATTCAAGAAAACGGGCAAACTGAAAGCGGAACACGTCATCGATGAACTCTATCGACAGACCGAAGGGAACGCCTACGTCGCGACCGACGTCGGGCAGCACCAGATGTGGGCGGCACAGTACTACCTCACAAACCATCGCTTCCAGTGGATCTCCAGCGGCGGAGCGGGAACGATGGGCTTCGGACTTCCGGCGGCGATCGGCGCGCAGTTCGCCCACCCTGAGGACACGGTTCTGGCTATCATCGGTGACGGCGGATTCCAGATGACGATGTTCGAACTTGCTACCGCGGTGATCAACAAACTTCCGATCAAGATCGTGATCATCAACAACGCCTACCTCGGAATGGTCCGACAGTGGCAGGAGCTCTTTTTCGAGAATCGCCTATCCGGGGTGGATATGCATGGAAACCCGAACTTCGTGAAACTCGCCGAAAGTTTCGGGGTAAAAGGATTCCGCCTCAAGCGAAGCGCGGATGTGAAGAAGGTCATCTCCGCGGCGCTGGTGTACAACGAAGGACCGTGTCTCATCGATGTCGAAGTGGCCAAAGAAGACAACGTGTACCCGATGATCCCGTCCGGAGCGGGGTACTCGGAGATGCTGACGGAGCCACCGAAACGAAAACTTGAAAAACCGGTAGGGAGTACGTAATGAGCAACGCAGTGATGACACACGCACCTGAGCAGATCGCCGGGTACCGGAAGCACACGATCAGCCTCCTCGTGGCGAATCGCCCGGGGGTCCTGATCAGAATCGCCCTCGTTTTCGCCCGCCGGGGTTACAACCTCGACAGCGTCGTTGTCTCGCCGTCGAACAATCCGGCGTTTTCGATGATGAACATCGTCGCCTCGGGGGATGAGAAAACCCTCGACCAGATCCTGAAGCAGCTCAACAAGATCATCGATGTAGTTCATGCGACGGACCGAACCGGCGAGGACATTCTTCAGCGGGAACTCGCCCTGATCAAGATCGCCTGTCCGAAAGAAAAACGGGCGGAACTGCTGCAACTGGTGGATGCACTGAAGTGTGATACCGTGGATCTGACGGACAAGAGCATCATCCTGCAGATCACCGGGTCCAGTGAACGACTCGACAGCGTCATACAGGTCTTTGAGTCCTACGGGATTCTCGAACTGATCCGGACCGGGAAGGTCCTGATGACCCGGGGCAGTCAACTGACGGCGTAGGAAGCCGGCAACACAAGCAAGGAGTGATTATGAAGAAGAACCTGTTCAACACCGTCTGGGACTTGCACCGCGTCGGCACCCTCGAATCGGGGCAGGATCAGCTGTTTATCGGATTGCACCTGATCCACGAGGTAACCTCCCCCCAGGCGTTTCAGATGCTCGAGGAGCGGGGCCTCAAGGTGCTTCGGCCGGATCGTACCTTCGCGACGGTGGACCATATCGTTCCCACCGCTGAACAGGAGCGTCCCTTCAAGGATCGCCTTGCGGAGGAGATGATGCAGGCGATCGAAAAGAACACCGAGAAGCACGGAATCGAGTTCTTCGGGCTCCATACCGACGCACAGGGGATCGTCCATATCATCGGCCCCGAACTGGGGTTGACCCAGCCGGGAATGACGATCGCCTGCGGAGACAGCCATACCTCCACCCACGGCGCGTTCGGAGCGATCGGATTCGGGATCGGGACCTCCCAGATCAGGGATGTTCTGGCGACGCAGACGATGGCTCTCAGTCGCCCGAAGGTACGAAAGATCGATGTTCAGGGTCGACTCAGGGAGGGAGTGTACGCAAAAGACATTATCCTCCGGATCATCGCCGACCTCGGTGTGAACGGCGGTATCGGGTACGCCTACGAGTACAACGGCGAAGCGATTCATGCACTCTCGATGGAAGAGCGGATGACGATCTGCAATATGAGCATCGAAGGCGGTGCCCGCGTCGGATACGTGAACCCCGACGAGACGACGATCGAGTACGTCCGGGGCCGCCGGTACGCTCCCGAAGGCGATGCCTTCGAGCGGGCCACCGAGTTCTGGCGAAGTATCGCCTCCGGACCGGACGCGGAGTACGATGACATCTACACTCTCGATGCGAACACCCTCGCCCCGATGGTAACATGGGGGATCAACCCGGGGCAGGCGATCGGCGTCGACCGGCGTATCCCCTCCCTGGCGGATCTTCCGGAGGAGCAACGGGAAACTGCGGAGAAAGCGTTCGATCACATGGGATTCGGTGAGCGTGAACCGATCAAAGGCAAGAAGATCGACGTTGCGTTCCTCGGGAGCTGTACCAACGGTCGAATCAGCGACCTCCGGGAAGCGGCGCGGATCGTCAAGGGACACAAGGTAGCCCGCCACGTCCGGGCATTCGTGGTACCCGGGTCCAAACAGGTTTCCACCCAGGCGGAACGGGAAGGTCTCGACGAGATCTTCCAGGCAGCGGGGTTCGAGTGGCGTGGCGCCGGGTGTTCGATGTGTCTCGCGATGAACCCGGACAAGCTCAACGACCGGGAGATCTCCGCGTCGAGTTCCAACCGGAACTTCGTCGGGCGTCAGGGATCACCGATGGGGCGGACCCTGCTGATGAGTCCCGCGATGGTTGCCGCCGCTGCGATCACCGGCGAGGTTCAGGATGTGCGGGAGTTCGTTGCAACGCCGGAACCGGTGGCGTAGCCGCCGACAGCCGGGCGGCAACGGGGCGTGGTGCCCGTTCCCCGGGAACCGGCGGGCGCAACCGGCGACAGCCGGGGTGCAACGGGGCGCGGTGCCCGTTCCCCGGGAACCGGCGGCACGACGTCCGGTGCAGGACCGACAACAGGGAGAAAAGGATGCAAGAGATTAAAGAAGCGATCAAACATATCAAGGGAACGGGAATCGTGATTCGGGGAAACGATATCGATACCGACCAGATCATCCCCGCCCGGTTCATGAAGGTCGTCACCTTCGACGGACTCGGGGAGTACGCGTTTTACGATCTGCGGTACGATGCCGAGGGAAACACCAAACCCCACCCGTTCAACGACGAGAAGTTTCGGGGCGCGTCGATCCTCTTCGTGAACCGCAACTTCGGCTGCGGATCATCCCGGGAGCACGCGCCGCAGGCGCTGATGCGGTCCGGGATCAAGGCGGTGGTCGGTGAGTCCTTCGCCGAGATCTTCGCCGGGAACTGTACCGCCATGGGAATACCGACGATGACCCTCTCCGGTGAGGAACTGTCGGAGATCATGAGTGTCGTCGACAAGGACCCGTCGGTCCCCGTCGAGATCGATCTGCCGAGTTCGACGATCACCGTCGCCGGTACAGAGTACTGCTTCGGGATGTCTCCGGCGTACCGGAGCGCCCTGATCGCGGGAAACTGGGACTCCACCTCGGTGCTCCTTTCGAACGTTGACGCGATCAATACCCAGGCGGCGAAGATCCCCTATCTCAACGACTACCATCGTGCCGGGTAATCGGCGGGGAATGTGAGGAACAGCGTATGAGCGAAGGATTGAATCGGAAATCCCGGGTAATGACCCAGGGACTCGAACGTACCGCGAACCGCGCGATGCTGCGGGCGGTCGGGTTCGGAGACGACGACTTCACGAAACCGATCATCGGCATCGCCAGCGCCGGCAGCGACGTCAGCCCCTGCAACGTCCATCACGACCAGATCGCCCTGATCTCGAAGGCGCGCCTTCGCGAGGCAGGGGCGATGACGATGTCCTTCCATACCTTCGTTGTCACCGACGGTGAGGCGATGGGCCACGAAGGGATGAAAGCATCCCTGATCTCCCGGGACACGATCGCCGACGTGATCGAACTCGACGCCCGAGGACACCAGATGGACGCCCTCCTCGGAATCGGCGGGTGTGACAAGACGATTCCCGGTACGGTGATGGGGATGGCGCGGATGAACGTGCCGTCGGTGTTCGTCTACGGCGGCACGATCGCCGCGGGAATATACAAAGGGAAAAAGGTCGACATCGTCAGCGCCTTCGAGGCGGTGGGAGCGTACTCGGCGGGGAAGATATCCGAAGAGGAGCGCCTCGGCATCGAGAAGGCGGCGTGTCCCGGCGCGGGCGCCTGTGGTGGCATGTATACCGCGAACACCCTCGCCTCGGCGATGGAGGCGATCGGTATCGGCATTCCCGGGAACGCTTCGGTTCCTGCGGTAAGTGACCACCGGAAGTGGGTGATGGAGGCGAGCGCCGACGCGCTGATGCACTGCATCCGGGAGAACATCACCCCCCGACAGATCATGACCAGGAAGGCGTTCGAGAACGCGATACGGGTGGTTATGGCCCTCGGGGGCAGCACCAACGCGGTCCTTCACCTCCTTGCCCTCGCCCATGAAGTCGATGTCGACCTGGCGATTGAGGAGTTCAACCACTTCTACGATACCACCCCGATTCTCACGGACATGAAACCTGCCGGGCGGTATGTGATGGAGGACCTGTACCAGGTCGGTGGCGTCCAGGTAGTGATGAAGATGCTTCTCGATCGGGGGATGCTCCACGGCGATTGCCTCACCGTCACCGGGAAAACGGTCGCCGAGAATCTCAAGGACGTGAACGTAGAGCTGGAAGGTCAGGATGTGATCCACACCTTCGAGAACCCCGAACAGGCGCGTGGTCCGATCGCGATCCTCAAGGGTAATCTCGCCACCGAGGGCGCCGTCGTAAAAACCTGCGGCCTCAACGAGTTTGAACATCGTGGTCCTGCACGCGTCTTCGACAATGAAGAGGCGGCCCTCGATGCAATTCTCAACGATGGGGTACAGGCGGGGGACGTCGTGGTGATCCGCTACGAAGGACCCAAGGGTGGACCGGGGATGCGGGAGATGCTTTCACCCACCGCCGCGATCGCCGGCGCGGGCCTGTCGAAAGAGGTCGCCCTTATCACCGACGGACGTTTTTCCGGCGGGTCCCACGGGATGGTTGTGGGACACGTTGCTCCGGAAGCGCAGGTTGGTGGCACGATCGCTCTTCTTCGTGACGGGGACATGATCACGATCAGCACGAAGAACAAAGAGCTGTCGGTGGACCTGTCGGAGGAGGAACTCGCGAAGCGCCGCGCCGAGTGGAAACCGCGGGATAACGGCTACCACCGTGGCGCTCTGTGGAAGTTCGCCCAGCTCACCTCGTCCGCAAGCAAGGGCGCCGTCACCAGTTAGGGAGCGGCAGCGGGGCGCCCTGAGTCGGTGCCCGTAGAACGCCTGAGTCGGTGCCGTCGAATAGTGAAGGTCCGGCGGATTCATTTCCCGCCGGACTCCCCTCTTACCCCTCGTTTTCCCGTTTGTTCCGCACCAGTCGCGCCCAGCTGTCTTTCAGGGTTACTGCACGGTTGAACACCAGGTGTTCCGGGGAGCTGTACTTCAGGTCACCGCAGAAATATCCGATTCGCAGGAACTGTACCGACTCTCCCGGGGGTACCTCCGCGAGGGCGGGCTCCACGTACCCCTCCGTCATTCGCAGGGAATCGGGGTTGAGGGCAGTGGTAAAGTCCTCATCGGCACCGACATCCTCGGGGTCTTCCCGATCGAAGAGCGATTCGTAAAAGCGGAACTCCGCAGATTTGGCGTGTTCTCTCGTTACCCAGTGGAGGGTTCCTTTCACCTTCCTGCCGTCGGGGGACTCCCCGCCCTTTGAATCGGGATCGAAGGTGCACAGGAGCTCGACAACGTCGCCATTCTCGTCCTTCACCACTTCGTTGCAGGTCACGAAGTATGCGTACTTCAGGCGAACCTCTTTTCCGGGTGCAAGGCGAAACCACTTTTTCGGCGGATCCTCGAGGAAATCCTCGCGCTCGACGTAGAGATCTCCGGTGAAGGGGATCATCCGGGTACCGGCTGATTCGTCTTCCGGGTTGTTTACCGCCTCAAACCAGTCTACCTGCCCGTCCGGCCAGTTGGTGATCGTCAGTCTGATCGGGTCGGTAACCGCCATGTACCGGTTTGCCCGGGCGTTCAGGTCTTCCCGGAGGCTGAACTCAAGAAGCGCCAGATCCACGGTACTGTTCGTCTTGGAGACCCCGATGCGACGGCAGAAGTTCCGGATCGACTCCGGGGTGTATCCGCGGCGCCGGAGGCCACTGACCGTCGGCATCCGCGGGTCGTCCCACCCGTCGACGTACTTCTCCTGCACGAGGCGCAGGAGTTTGCGTTTGCTCATCACCGTATAGGTGAGATTGAGACGGGCAAACTCGATCTGTCGCGGTGTGTGGGGTACCGGAAGTTTTTCGATAAACCAGTCGTAGAGGGGACGGTGGTTCTCGAACTCGAGGGTGCAGATCGAGTGGGTGATCCCCTCGATCGCGTCGGACTGTCCGTGGGCGAAGTCGTAGGTCGGATAGATGCACCACTCGTTTCCGGTCCGGTGGTGGTGGGCGTGGCGGATCCGATACATCGCGGGATCCCGCATATTGATGTTGGGGTGCGCCATATCGATCTTCGCACGGAGGATCATCGCACCGTCGGAAAACTCGCCGGCCCGCATTCGGCGAAAAAGATCGAGACTCTCCTCGACGGGACGGTTGCGATACGGGCTGTCCTTGCCCGGCTCTGTCGGGGTACCCCTGTATTCCCGGATCTCCTCGGCGCTCAGCTCGTCGACGTAGGCGTGACCCGCCTCGATCAGATACTCCGCCCACCGGTAGAGTTGTTCGAAATAGTCGGATGCGAAAAAGACGCGGTCCTCCCAGTCGAACCCGAGCCATCTGATGTCCCGTTGAATCGAATCGACGTATTCCACGTCCTCTTTGCTTGGATTGGTGTCATCGAAACGGAGGTTGCACTTTCCGGAGAAATCGTCGGCGATCCCGAAGTTCAGGACGATCGATTTCGCGTGGCCGATGTGAAGATATCCGTTCGGCTCCGGAGGGAACCGGGTGTGCACACGTCCCCCGTTCTTTCCTGCGGCGAGATCGTCGGATACGATCGTTCGAATAAAATCGAGACCACTGGTCTCCGTTCCCAGGGGACCACTGGTCTCCGTTCCCAGGGGACCGCCGGTCTCCGTTCGTTCCTGTTCCTGTGACATATTCCTGGTTGCTCCTTCCGGATCGTGCGAAAATCAGCGTGGTGGCGTCGCCGCGGTCGCCGGGCTATCGGTGTAACCGACGCGGCGCCACCGGACGGCGTTGCACGACAAGGGCCGGCGACGCTGGTGGTGATGCCCACGGGGCTCTCAGCCGGCGGTACCCCTCAGCCGAAGGTTCCCCCGTTGTATCCCCACATGTGGCGCGAGGGCGACGAAAACTCGATGTAACACCGGTCGGGTGCCACCCCCAGGCGGTCGGTGCAGAACGTCGAGAGCTCTGCGGAAAACTCCCGCGTCCGCTCCTCCGGAAGCCCGAGGCTCGCCAGACGGACGAAACAGAGGGGATCGACGGACCCGCCGAACCGCATCGTCCGCCCGCTTTCGACACGGACCATCACGTATGACTCGGGCTTTCCGAGCATCGCCGCTACCCGTCCTGAAAGATCGGCGATCATCGTCGACGCCTCCGCCTCAGGGATCTCGACGTTGGTGTTTATTTCGCAATACGGCATTTCTTACTCCTCTTCCATCCCGGCAGATCTTTTGTCATCGCAGGTCTTCCATCCCGGAATAGATTGTATCCCGGTAGATCGAGGATCTGTCCGTCATACCCCATCGGCGGATCGATCCCCTGCGAGCCCGATCTCTTCCGCCACCGTTTGCATTCCCGCGAGGGTGTCCGCGATCACCTCGTCCACCGGTTGCCCCAGATCCTCGGCGCCCTGGGTGATAACCTCCCGGTTTGCTCCGGCGGCAAAAGACTTCTCTTTCCATTTCTTTTTTACCGACTTCGCTTTCATATCGAGGATGCTCCTGGAGGGTCGCACCAGGGCGGTGGCGGTGATCAGCCCGGTGAGCTCATCGATCGTGTAGAGCACTTTCTCCATCACATGTTCCGGTTTGTCGTCGGTAAACATTCCCCACGCGTGGCTACGGACCGCACGGATCCACTCCTCGGGCCACCCTGCATCGGTGAGGATCTCCGTCGTCTTTGCGCAGTGTTGCTCCGGGAACTGTTCCCAGTCGAGGTCGTGGACCAGTCCGATGATGCCCCATTTCTCGGGGTCTTCGCCGAACTTCGCGGCGTAGTGTCGCATCACCGCTTCCACCGCTTTGGCGTGGTTGATGAGACTTTCCGACTTCGTGTACGTCGTCAAGAGGGCAAGCGCTTCGTCGCGAGTAGGAGTAGCCATATCTGAAAGGATATACGAATTCGCCCTCCTTTTGAAAGCGGGGTCGACAGGATTCACACGTCGAGACCGATCGGTTCGGGAGGCGCCGCGAGCTCCGCGAGAATCCACTCCGCCGTCCGGCGGGCGAAGCGGTACGGACGAGATTCGGCGGCGTCGCCCCGGGGAAAGATGCGCAGAGCGTACCGGACGGTGTCGGCTGCAATATCCCGCGTTGCCGGTCGTTGAAGATCCTGATACCGAATGAGCAGGTCGAGACCGCGAAAGAGCATCCGGCGGATCATGAAATATAGCTGTCCCGTTGACTCCCCCATACCGAAACTCGCCGGCTGGAGGAGGAAATCCGCGAGAGTTCGCGCCGTTCCCGGGTCGTAGGCGTGCGCCCAGTACAGGAGCGTGCGGATCACTTCGGCGTTCCGACGCAGCGTCCCGGTGCGGGTACGGACGCGCCACCGGTCGAGCCCGAGGGTCCGGAAGCGGTACAGCGTTGCGAAGAGCGCGGACCGCGGAGAGAGTGATGCCGAGAGACCGAGGTCGCGGAGAAGCGCGTAGGGATCAACCGACGCTCCAAGGCGGGCGGCGGTGCGTTGCTCCTCCCATGAGAGACGGTACGCCGCGAAATCTTCCTGAAAACGGATGCACAGTGACCCGTCATCGCCGACGCGATCGGGGTGGAACATTCCCATCCCGCGGCGGTAGATCCGCTCCAGTACACCTTCATCCCCGGGAGGATCGCTTCGAAGTGCGGCGAAGAGCGCGGCGATATCGTGAAACGGGTACTCCGGAACCGACGGTTCACCGCGGTCAATCCTGTCGGCCATCGCTTTTTCGCACCGTCGTCGTGATACCACCACACGGGTCGAGATCGATCAGACGGACCGCCCCGGGACCGGTTGTGTAGACCGCGAACCCCGACGAGCCGGCGCTATCGGCGCGGGAGGCGCGAGGGAGATCGTCTTCATCGGTCCCGGCGGCAACGATCGCGACAGGTACCTGCGTATCCGGACGGGATGATCCGTTCTCAGCGGTGGATACGGCGTCGCCGAAGAATCCGGCGGCAGCAAGGGAGCTGAGAACTGAACGAAGCGATCCTGCCGTTTCAGTGTGAGCGGCGGTCTGGGTGCACAGAATGACCGGCCCGGTTCGGTCTCCCCGGGCGATTGCCGCGGCCACATCGGTTAACGTCGATTCCAGCCAGCGTTGCTGCTGTTCTACAAGGGTGCCGTCACGAGCATCAACGAGAAGAAGCGTAGCGCCTCCTGCCCTGACGAAGCGGTCAAGGTACGGATGCCCGCGATCGATGCGGTACCGACGGCCGAAGGCGGCAAAAAAGAGTGAGGCGTCGTCATTTCGGCCGGGCAGAACCAGATAATCCATGCCCAACCGTGCGAAGCGATTTGCCAACGCGCGATACTCCTCGCCGGTCGCAGACGCCGCTGAAAGAGCGGTACAGATGACGAGATCCGGCGAGATCTCTATCGCCACCGCTTCAACGTGACGCAGAACGTTTTCGTTCGAACCTGAAAACTGGAGAATTCGCACCGCGTCAGTATGGCAACAACGGGAGAAAATGTGTATCCATACCGCATGAAAGACCTCCTCTACCTCGACCGGCACCTCCTGGTGATCGCCAAAGACCCTGGAGACGCCGTCGAAAGCGCCCGAAAGGGGGCGAGCACGGTTGTACAATGGTGGCGGAACAACCTCGATGATCGACGCATTCAGCCGATACATCGGATCGACCAGCCCGTCGGAGGTATCGTTGTTCTCGGCCGTACGAAAGAGGCGATCGCATCGCTGAACGAGCAGTTCTCCCTCGGTACGGTCGAACGGAACTACGTTGCCGTTGTTACCACTCCGCCGGATCCACCGGAAGGAGTTCTGGAAGACAGGGTCCTGCAGGACCCGACGGGAAACCGGAGCCGTATCGTTGCCGGAAGTGGCGAAGAGTCCGGCGGCCCCGCCGAATCGGAGAGGGGCCGCGTCGCGCGCCTCACCTACACCACCGTCGGGAACACCACCCACCATACCGTACTGGAGGTCACCCTCCACACCGGACGGCACCATCAGATCCGGGTACAGCTCGCTCACCGCGGGTGGCACATTCTCGGCGATACCCGGTATGGCGCGCGACGCCCGATGAAGGACAAAAGCATCGGGCTCTGGGCGCGGCGGATCTCCTTCGTCCACCCCTTCACGGGGGAGCGTCTTACCCTCTACGCTCCTGCTCCGAACGGTTCGGTCTGGAACGTGGTGGTCGATCTTCCCCTGTCGGGATTTCCCGGCGGGAAGGAGTGACCGTATCGGGAAGATGTAACTCGATCGCGTTCAGGACGGAGTGAATCAGGCGTACGTCCCCCGCGGATGCCGCGGTGATCCGTTCGAGAATCCGCGTAACGATCGCCCGTCCGGGATCGAATCCAAGACGCGGCAATATCTCCCGGGCCTTCTCGCGCATCGCCCGGACGCTTCCTTCGGGAGGCACGTGTTCGATCCGGCGTTTCGTTTCGAAAAGAAGCGGCGATAGTGCGTAGGTATACACCATCACCGCCTGCCCCAGGTTCAGCGACGGATAAGGGCTCCGCATCGGGACGGCCGTCACGATATCGCACTGATCAAGCTCTTCGTTGCTCAATCCCCGATCCTCGGGACCGAAAACGAGAGCGATTCGCTCCACCGGAGGTCCCTCGGAGATGACGCGGACAAGTTCTTCCGGAGTGTACAGGTCGTCCCGCTTCCCCCGCCGCCGTCCGGTTGTCGCGATAGCGGTGCCGCAGTCGGCCAGCGCCTCATCGAGGGATGGAAATCGCTGCGCCGCCGCGAGAATCTCCGTCGACCCGTGGGCAAACGCGATCGCCTCCTCGTCGGTGACCGGTGCTGTTCCTTCGGGGTCCACGATCCGCAGGTCGGTGAAGCCCATCGTCTTCATCGCCCGGGCGGCGGCTCCGATGTTTCCGCCCCGGGCAGGCTCGACGAGAACGATCGACCACTCCCGCATCAGGTCACCGTCACGTCCGGTCCCGGTGGTTCCGGGGAACGTCGAAAAAACGGAGCTCCCCCGCTCCGGGACCGGGGATCTCGTCGTCGTAGGCGATCCGCGCCACCGCGAGGGTCGGTACATCGTCGAGATGAGATCCGGTTAACGCCTCGATCGCTTCGGCGATACCGGGGTTGTGTCCGCAGAGCCACACCTCGTCGTGCTCCAACAGCGCCGGGTACGCAAGGTCCCAGATGTCATCCACTTCCGCCAGGTAGAGGCGTTCCGACCGTTCCGGCGCGGGGTACCTCCCGGGACGATCCGGTTTCTCCGGGGGGAGTTCGAGAGTCTTACCGGCCGCCTCAAGGAGTATCGTCAACGTCTCCACGACGCGAACCGCGGTACTTCCGAGGATAATCTGCGGTACCGGCAGGATCGAGGCGAGAACGCGCCCCATTACCGCGGCGTCTGCGCGGCCTCTGTCGTTGAGGGGGCGGTCGATATCGGGAATAGTGCCGTCGGCGTGCGACGATTTTGCGTGACGAATCAGTGTGAGATACTTCATGGATACCCTCGTTCGAACAGTTCGTGAAATACCCGCGCCGTCGCGGTGATATCGATGAGCGCCGCGGTCTCCCGGACGGAGTGCATCGAAAGCATCGGGATTCCGACGTCGACGCTGGGTACCACCAGGCGCGACGCCACGGCGGGACCGATCGTCGACCCCGCAACGATGTCGGAGCGGTTCTGGAGGTACTGTACCGGAACGTCCACCGACCGGCACGCCGCAGCGAACCACGCCGCAACGGGTAGCTCCGTCGCATACCGCCGGATCGCGCTCTTCTTGACGACCGGTCCCCCGCCGAGGACGGGAGCATAGCCGGCATCGTGCTTGTCGCTGTAGTTGGGATGCCGTGCGTGGGCACCGTCGTTGGAGACCAGAACGCTCCGGGCGAGGATCCGATCGATCCCTTCCGCGTCGAACCCGCGACCCCGAAGGAGACGCTCGATCGTCCGCCTCGTGAGATCACCCGCGGCGCCGGCAGCGGTGGTGCTGCCGATCTCTTCATGGTCGAAAAATATTGCAATCTGACCGAAGCTATCGTGTCCCGCCGCGGCACGAAACCCTTCGAGGACGGTAAAACACCCCGCAAGGTTGTCAACCCGGGGAGATACGACCAGCGCCGAGGTTCCTGCTCCGATTACCCGTGCGCTTTCGACGGGCACGACCGCGAGTTCCATATCGACGATCGACGCCGGATCGATATCGAGAATTCCCGCTATGATGCGCGCCGGAACCGCGGATCCTTCATGCTCGTTCGGGGTGTTCCATTCGTCGGAACGATCCACCCCTGCGGACCCGTCGCCACGATGGAGCAACGCGTCCTCCGGGATCGGGATCAGCACCTTCAGATGGTCCTGACGGTTATAGGTGAGGTTCTCGTTGACCTCGCGGTTGAGATGGATAGCCAGATTCGGGATGATCGCCGTCGGTTTCCGCGTCGCGAAGAGTGTGACCCGTATCGGTGCGGGTTGTGTCTCCGTCCCGCGCACTCCCCCGCGGGATTGCCGGGATTCATCGATCGCGATGCGACCGACGATCTGCAGCTCCCGATCGGTCCACGTTGCAAGGATCGGTGCACCGTATACCTCAACGGGTATCTGGAGCATCCCGTCCCGGAGGACCGCCGACCGATGTTTCAGGTGTAGCCCCGGGCTGTCGGTGTGAGCTGCGGCGATTACGAGTCCCGTCTCGTTCTCCGCTGCGGCACGGTAGGCGATGACCGTGCCGTCGAGGTGCAGGTGGACCGCCTCACCGGGGTCGATACGCCAGACGTCCCCGGGGTCGAGGCGTCGCGAACCGCTTTCGGTCAGTCGCGACGCGATCTCCGTCGCTACATGCGCCGCGGAGACACCTGTGTCAAAAAACTGTACAACCTGCGAAGTACCGTTCATCTCGATTCCTTTGTATCCTGCTGTCCCGCACCGCGTCGGAATCCGCGTTCCGAGAGCGCGTCATGAATCACCCCTACCCGGTCTGTGACGATACCGTCAACCCCCATCTCTGCGAGACGTACCGCCTCGGTGGGATCGTTGATCGTCCACACGTGAACCGCGTACCCGTGGCGGTGTGCGTAGGATACGAAGCGACGTGTTACCAGGGGGATCGATCGGTGTCGAAGGGGAATCTGTAACGCGTATGCCGGAGAGGAGGGTCGAACGCCGATGAGGTGGCGAAGGAGAAAACTGCGCACCTCACCGGGGTGGGTCGAAGTGGCGACTTCCGGAGCGACCCGGCGAAAGTAGTCAAGCGCCCGGGGTAGAAAGCTGGCAACGACGGAGCGGTGCGTCGCTCCTGACGATCGAAGATGCTCCGCTACCCGAACCGCGAGAGCGGGAGTATCCACCTTCAGGTCGATATTGAATCGGTTACCCGGAAACCGCGCCAACACCTCCGGCAACGTCGGAATACCCGCATCGCCCCGCCGCGTCCCGTTTTCCATTTCCCGGTGTCCCATCGTATCAACCCCTCGTTCCCCCGTGCCGTCGATGGTGACCACCGGGTCGTGAATGACGACGACGTGTCCGTCCCTGCAAAGACGCACGTCGAGTTCGAGGACATCCGCTCCGCACCGAAGCCCTTCGGCAAATGCAGCGATCGAATTTTCCGGGAAACGTCCGTCACTGCCACCTCGGTGGGCGAGAATGGAGACGTAGTGAGCGTGTCGCGTTACCCCCGGTTTTTTTTGTCGTGTGTTCCACATACTCTTTCCCATCCCCATTATGAACCGTCACGGACAGTTGATACTACCGTTCAACGAGTCCAGTGAATCACGAAAGCTCATATTTTCAGGGGACAACTGCAGGCGGTACACTGTCGACGTCTGTGATGGAGCCGCCCGGACCGAGGCCGCCTCGAGTGTGAAGGAGACTGCGCAGCTCATTGTACGCCGGACAGGATGGTATTCATGGGCGAAGAGGGATTTGAACCCCCGACATCCTGCTTGTAAGGCAGGCGCTCTCCCAGCTGAGCTATTCGCCCGAAGTTGCCGGACGGTAGCACGCAGCTGACATTCCTGTCAATACACAGTATGATCGGTCCATTCTTATGGCACAGCACATTCGTAATATCGGCATTATGGCGCACATCGACGCGGGAAAGACGACCACGACGGAGCGCATACTCTTCTATACCGGCAAATCACATCGCATCGGTGAGGTCGACGACGGCTCGGCAACGATGGACTGGATGGTTCAGGAGCAGGATCGGGGTATCACGATCACCTCCGCTGCAACGCAGATCCAGTGGAAAGACCACACGATCAACATCATCGACACTCCCGGTCACGTCGACTTCACCGCTGAAGTAGAACGGAGCCTCCGTGTCCTCGACGGGGCGGTGGCGATCTTCTGCGCCGTCGGCGGAGTGGAACCTCAGTCGGAGACGGTATGGCGACAGGCGGACTCGTACGGCGTCCCCCGGATCGCTTTCGTCAACAAGATGGACCGTATCGGCGCCAACTTTTTCGAGGTGATCGAAGAGATTCGGGAGAAACTCTCGGCAAATCCTGTCCCACTCTTCCTTCCGATCGGTCGCGAAAACGCCTTCGAGGGAACGATCGACCTGATCAAGTTGGAGGAGCTCCACTGGATCGAGACCGAGCAGGGCCGGTCCTTTGAAAAACGTCCGATCCGTCCGGAGCTTCAGAATCTCGCCGAGGAGTGGCGGGAGCACCTGATCGACGCGGTGAGTACCTACTCCGACGAGATCACCGAGCTCCACCTCGAGGACCAACCGATTCCGCCGGAGCTGATCAACGGGGTTCTTCGGGAACAGACCCTTGCGCGGTCGATCCTCCCGGTGTACGTCGGAGCGAGTCTGAGGAACGTCGGAGTACAGCCGCTCATGGACGGGATCGTGGAGTTTCTGCCCGCTCCGGAGGAACTGCCACCGATCGAGGGGGTACACCCCAGGAAGGGTGAACCGGTTCACGTCGAACGGGTCGTTGACGGTCAGACGGTAGCGATGGTGTTCAAGATCCAGGCAGACCGCGAAGCGGGAAGCCTCTCATACGTCCGCGTCTACCAGGGAACGATCAAGTCCGGCGTAGCGATCTACAACCACAACCAGGGCAAACGGGAACGGGTAAACCGCATTCTTCGAATGCACGCGAACCGGACCGAACAGGTCGATCGCCTCTCCGCGGGGGATATCGGCGTTATCGTCGGCTTCAAACTTGCCCAGACGGGAGATACGATCGGCAGCGAGGGATTCCCGGTGGTTCTCGAACGGATGCACTTTCCCCAGCCGGTGATTACCGTTGCGATCGAGCCCCAGACGCTGAGCGAGCGGGATCGCCTCAAAGAGGTCCTCGAGATCCTCACCCGTGAAGACCCGACCTTTCTCTGGAAAGAGGATGAAGATACGGGTGAGCTGGTGATCTCCGGCATGGGGGAACTCCATCTCGACGTGCTCGTTACTCGCATCATCGACGATTACAAGGTCAACGCAAAAGTAGGAAATCCTCAGGTTACCTACCGGGAGAGCATCACCTCCGAACGAGAGCACCGCGAAGTGTTCCAGAAAGTGATCGGTGGCAAGGAGAACCGAGCGGAGCTGGTTCTTCGTGTATTTCCCCAGAAGCGAGGTACCGGAAACATCTTTACCAGTACCGTCCCCCCCAGTACCCTTCCCGACGCGTTTGCCAAAGCGTGCGAGCGAGGCATCCAGGCGGCGTTCTCGTCGGGGATCCGCCTCGGATATCCGACGATCGATATCGGCGTGGAACTGATCGACGCGGTCTACGACGAACAGACCGCCACGGAGTTCGCGTTTGAGGCGGCGGCATCCCTCGGGTTCGATAACGCGTGTGGTTCTGCCGACCCGGTTCTCCTCGAACCGGTGATGAAGGTGGACGTCCTGGTACCGAAAGAGTTCATGGGCGATACGATTAGCGGGATCACCACCCGAGGTGGTATCGTGCACTCCGTTGAGAGTCGGCCGAGTGTGGAGCACATCGTCGCTGAGGCACCGCTTCGCAAGATGTTCGGGTACAGCACCTCCCTCCGCAGTACCACTCAGGGTCGGGGAAACTACGCGATGGAGTTTTCCCACTTCGCTCCCAGTGACGGTCGCTAACTTTTCCTTGACACGTTCAGGGAGCTGTTCAACAATGTATGCTCATACATCTCGGGAGGAGCGTTCATGGCGTATACTACTGAAAACATTCGAAACATCGCGGTTGCGGGACACGGAGCAACCGGAAAAACCTCCTTTGTTGAGCAGCTTCTGGTTGCCGGCAAGGCGATCGCAACGGCGGCGCCGGTAGAATCCGGGAAGACCGTCAGCGACTATACCCCGGAGGAGATCGAGAACGGACTCTCGATCCACACCTCCGTCAGCAATATCGACTGGAACGGGAAGAAGATCAACATTTTCGATACCCCCGGTGCGTCAGACTTCGTCGGTGAAGTGGTTACCGCCTTTCGCGCCGCCGAGTCGGCGGTGATGATGATCGGCGCCCGTGCGGGCGTGCAGATCGAGACGATCAAACTGTGGCGACGCCTCAACAATCGCAACATGCCGCGAATCGCGTTCATCAACAAGATGGACGAGGAACGGGCAAGTTACGAGGGAGTGCTCAACGATCTGCGGGACAAGTTCGACATTACCGTCGTACCGATCACGATCCCCGTCGGCGAAGGTGCCGATTTCCGGGGTGTCCTGGATCTGATCGGTATGAAGATGTGGCCCGCCGGCTCCGACGCAGGTACCGATATCCCTGATGACATGAAGGACCTCGTCGAGACGTACCGTGCGCAGCTCATCGAGGCAGCAGCGGAGGGTGACGACGAGCTGACGATGAAATTCCTCGAGGAAGAGTCTCTGACGGAAGAAGAGGTTCATCGGGGGATCACCGAAGGACTTCGGGACAACAAGATCGTTCCGGTGTTCTGCGGGAGCGCTCTTCAGGACGCAGGCATCAACGTTTTTCTCGATTTTATCTCCTGGGCGGCTCCGTCACCGGCGGGTGTCAAGGAGGCGGTCGTTACCCGTGAGGGCAGTGAAGAGGAGTACACGATCAGCACCGATGCGCCGTTTTCCGCGATGAACTTCAAGACGACCCTCGACCAGTTCAGCGGAAAGCTGTCGTTCATCAAGGTAATGGGAGGCAGACTCACCTCGGATACGGAGTTCGCGATCGATCGGGACGGGAAAAAACTGAAAGCGGGCAAGTTCTATACTGCCGTCGGGAAGAAACTGAGCGAGACGAATGAGCTTATCGCCGGTGACATCGGGATCATGGCCAAGATCGGTGATGCCCACACCAACGATACCTTCCACGCCGTTGACACCTACACCCACTTTCGCCCCCTGGCGCTTCCACAACCGGTGTATAGCCTCGCGATCTCCGCGGAGAGCAAGAAAGACGAGGACAAGCTGAATGAACAGCTCGTACGGGTCACGGAAGAAGACAAAACCTTTACGGTCACCTTTGATCCCGAAACCCACGAGACGGTGATCGCCGGTATGGGTGAGCTTCACATCAACACGATTCTCAACAAGATCAAGGCGAGTCAGAAGATCGAGGTCGAGACGCGACCCCCACGCGTTGCCTATCGCGAGACGATTACGAAGTCGACAGAGACGAGTTACCGGCACAAGAAACAGTCCGGCGGGCACGGGCAGTTCGGCGAGGTGCACATTCGGGTACGTCCCCTCGAGCGGGGGGAGGAGTACGCCTTTGCCAACGAGATCAAGGGCGGTTCCGTCTCGAAGGGATACGTACCGGGTATCGAAAAGGGACTTCACGAAGCGATGGAACACGGTGTTCTCGCGGGGTACCCCGTTCGGGACGTCGGTATCGTCCTCTTTGATGGTAAAGAACATCCCGTCGACTCCTCGGAGATGGCGTTCAAGATCGCGGCTCGGGGTGCGCTCCGGCAAGCTATGGAGAAATGTGGCCCCGTCCTCCTCGAACCGATCATGAAACTTTCGGTGTTCATCGAAGAGCAGTACCTTGGAGACGTTCTCTCCGACCTCAGCTCAAAGCGGGGACGTGTTCTCGGGCAGGATCAGCTCGGTGGCGGTATCGTAGAGATTGATGCGTTGGTGCCGCAGGCAGAACTGCTGCGTTACGCGATCGATCTTAAATCGATGACCGCCGGAACCGGAAGCTTCGAGATGGTCTTTGATCATTACGACCCGGTGCAGGGCAAGATCGCCGACGATATCATCGCGGCATCGACGTACAATCACGAAGAGGATTAATCGCCTCCGTCCCGTTGGGGGGCGCGCAGACGCGCACACGCGCCCCCGCCGGGCGCGTCCCCTACTCCTCGTCGCTTCGGCGATCCTGGATCGGGATGTACGCCCGATGACGGACGACGTTCTTGTACGCCGGACGGATGATGCGACCGCCGCTTACGAGCTCTTCGAGACGGTGGGCCGCCCACCCGGTGATCCGCGCGATCGCGAAGATCGGTGTGTACAGTTCCTCCGGAATACCCAGCATCGAATAGACGAAACCCGAGTAGAAATCAACGTTCGGCGCGATGACACGGTCCGTCTCTTTCACCGCCTGAAACACCGTCGGAGCGAGGGCCGCAACGCGCTGGTAAAGGTCGAACTCCTCTTCGTGAGCGCTCTCTACCGCCAGGTCCCGTGCCTTCTCCTGAAGGAGAAGCGCTCGCGGATCGGAAAGGGTGTACACCGCGTGACCGACGCCGTAGATGAGGCCACTTCGATCGAACGCTTCCTTCCTTAGAATCTTCGTAAGATACGCCGCCACCTCCGCATCACTCGACCAGTCGGAGACGTGCTCCTTGATATCGGTCATCATCGCCCGGACACGGGCTGCGGCGCCACCGTGCTTTGCTCCCTTGAGGGAACCCACCGCCGCCGAAACGGCGCTGTACGTATCCGTCGCGGCCGAGGAGACGACGTGAATCGTGAAGGCACTGTTATTACCACCACCGTGTTCCGCGTGGAGAACAAGGGCGAGGTCCAGCGTCTCTGCCTCGAGAGGGGTATAGGTCTGATCGGGACGAATCATCGCAAGCAGATTCTCCGCGGTGCTAAGCCTTTCCGAGGGGCTGTGAATATAGAGGCTCTCACCGTGGTAGTAGTGTCGCAGCGCCTGGTAGCCGTAGGCAACCATCGTGGGGAACCGGGCGATCAGCTCCACGAGCTGGCGTGTTACGTTGTGGACCGACAGCTCTTCCGGGTTTTCGTCGTAGGAATACGCCGCCAGTACCGACCGCGCCAACTTGTTCATGATGTCGTTGCTCGGGGCCTGGAGTATCATGTCTTCCGTAAAACCGTCTGGTAGTCTCCGGAGTGTGCCGATCACTTCACAGAACGCAGCGTGCTCCTCCACGGTAGGCAGCTCTCCGAAGAGAAGAAGGTACGCCGTTTCGGCGAAGCCGAACCGCCCTTCGTTCTGGAATCCACGGACGAGATCGTTGACACTCAGACCGCGGTACCACAACTGGCCGTGGTCGGGAACGCGTTCCTGGTCGTCGATGACGTACCCGTGTACCTCGCCGATCTCGGTAAGTCCGATAAGTACACCGGTGCCGTCGTCGTTTCGAAGACCCCGCTTCGTGTTGTAGCGCTTGTGGAGGAGCGGATCGATACTGTTCCGGCGGTCGGCGCGAGAACTGTACCTGGTGAAGAAGTCGCGTGTGATCATAGTATGCGGAACAATAGCAGGTAGGGGGCGGAGTGAGAAGTAACGCTCTTCCGGAATCTCCTTGCCCCGTGCGATCGGAACCGGCCTATCGCTTCTCGTACACGAACTCGTAGATCCGGTGCCCCCGGGCAAGCCCCTTGCGTTCGAACGCGGTCTGAGGGCGCCAGCGCTGTGGCTCGGCGTACCCGTCGTAGCGATTTCGAAACAGCGGTGAGTCCATCACACGGAGGATCTGCTCGGCGTAGTCCTGCCAGTCGGTGACGATATACAGGTACGCCGATTTTTTCATGATCGGAGCGATCAACTCGGGGAACCCCGGGCGTACGAGGCGTCTTTTCGCGTGACGCGCTTTCGGCCACGGGTCGGGAAAAAAGAGGTGGATACCATCGATCTGTTCCATCGGCAGCATCGAACGACACACCTCCACAGCATCGTGGGGAACGATACGGACGTTGTCGAGTGCCCTCTCCCCCAGATCCAACAGGAGGCGTCCGATTCCCGGTTTGTGTACCTCTACACCGATAAAGTCGGTTTCCCCTTCCTCTGCGGCAAGGGTCGCGAGTTCCCGCCCCATTCCAAACCCGATATCGAGCTTCAACGGTCGACCGGGAGCGGCGTCGGGGAAGAACTCCTCTTTTGTCACAACCGGTGAGTCCCGGAAGGGCACGATAAACCGGTCGGCGTAGAGCTCCCACCCGCGCTTCTGGGCGGGACTCATCCGGGAGGTGCGTATTACGAAGCTTCTGATCTGTCCGAGGGTGCTCTCGTTCATAGTTGATTCTCCTCTTCTTCGGCGGACAACGGTTTTCTACGGTAGCGCTAGGGCAGGGCTGCGTACGGCGGGGAAACGACGGCGGATCGTCTACAGCAACTGCGCGAGGCGTCCACGAATGAACTCCGACTTTTCCTTGAGACCCACCTTGCCGGTGTCAAGGACCAACACGTTCGGACGTCTGGAATCGAGGCGTACCGTGCCGCCGGAGTTACCGATCAGAGACAACACGCGATCTACCGACAGGGTTGCCACGTTGCCGAACTCGATATGCATCTCACCTCGCCGCTCCTTCATCGACGCGATCTTCAGGCGTCTTGCGAGAATACGGATCTCCGCGAGAGCCAGAAGGCTTTGTACTTCATCGGGCATCGGTCCGAAGCGATCCTCGATTTCGCCGATCAACGCTTCCAGTTGCGGTTCGGTGCCGACTGCGGCGATCTTCTTGTAGACCTCCATCTTCTCCATCGGTTCCTCGATATATGTCGACGGGATGAAACCGGTGTATTCGAGTTCGAGATAGACCTCTTCTTCCGTCTGGACCGTCTCGTCTCCACGGCGCTCGATCGCGTCCTCCAGGAGCTTCAGGTACAGGTCGAACCCGACGGAGAGGATGTCGCCGCTCTGTTGGCTTCCAAGGAGGTTGCCGGCGCCGCGAACTTCGAGATCCTTGAGGGCGATCTTGAATCCACTTCCGAGTTCGGTGAAGTCGCTGATGATCTGGAGACGCTTCATCGCAAGCTCCGAGAGCGCCCGTTGTTCCGGATAGAAGAGATATGCGTGGGCAACCTTGTCACTTCGCCCGACCCGTCCTCTGAGCTGATACAGCTGGGATATCCCGTACATATCAGCCCGGTCGATGATGATCGTATTCACGTTGGGGATATCGATCCCGTTCTCGATGATCGTCGTGGCTACGAGTACGTGAAAACCACCATGGATGAAGCGGTGCATGATGTCTTCCAGATCGTGGGGACTCATCTGGCCGTGGGCGTACTCCACGAGCACATCAGGTACCAGTTTCTGAAGGAAGGTGGCTACGTTCTCAAGCGTCTGAATCCGGTTGTGGAGAAAAAATACCTGTCCTCCCCGCTCCACCTCGCGCCTGATCGCTCCGGCGATATGTTCATCGTTGAACTCGGCGATCGTCGTCTGGATCGGATGCCGGTTATGGGGAGGCGTCGTGAGGAGTGACATATCCCGGATCTTGAGAAGGGACATGTGAAGCGTCCGTGGTATCGGAGTCGCCGTCAGGGTCAGACTGTCCACGTTCGTTTTCAGCTCTTTCAGGCGCTCCTTCGCTTTCACTCCGAAGCGTTGCTCCTCGTCGATGATCAACAATCCGAGATCACGGAAATGGACGTCTTTCTGAAGGATGCGGTGGGTTCCGATGATGATATCGACCTCGCCGGCCGCGACACCGTCAAGGGTTGCTCGTTGCTTCTTCTTGTCCACGAGGCGGGACATCATCTCCAGGCGGACGGGAAAGCGATCGAACCGTTCGAGCATATTCTCGTAGTGTTGTTCCGCGAGAATCGTCGTCGGAGCCAGGAACGCTACCTGTTTTCCGCTGATTACCGCCTTGAACGCCGCTCGAAGGGCAAGCTCGGTCTTTCCGTACCCTACGTCACCGCAGACGAGGCGGTCCATCGGCTGGGGACGTTCCATATCCTGTTTGATCTCGGCGATACACCGGAGCTGATCCTCCGTCTCCTCGTAGGGAAAGGTGGACTCGAAATCGAGTTGCCATTCCGTGTCGGGGGGGAACGCGTACCCCTGAACTTTCTGCCGCCGGCTGTACAATGTGATCAGGCGGCCCGCCAGGTCCTCGACGTTCTTCCGGACCGTCGACTTCCGCTTCTCCCAGCTCTTTCCGCCGATCTTGTCGAGGCGCGGGGGATTACCGCCGGAGCCGATATACCGCTGAATGAGGTTGACCTGTTCGATCGGGGTGAATACCGTCTCCCCGTCGGCGTACTCGAGCTTGATGTAGTCTCGTTCATTCCCCGCGGCGGTCATCCGCTGGATACCCCGAAACAGACCGATGCCGTAGTTCACGTGAACGACGTAGTCTCCCTCGTCAAGCTCGACGAACGTGTCGATCGGGGTGCTTTCCGCCTTCTTCAGACTCGCCGGTGCGCGTTTGCGGCGACCGAAGATCTCGTTCTCCTGGATGACGACGAACCGTTGCTCCGGGAGGGCAAAACCCGCCGAGATGTGGCCGGTCAAGACGGTCAGATCATACCCGTCGAGGAGATGGGCGATCCGCTTCTCCTGCGCTTCCGTGTCGGCGAGGACGAAGACTTTGTTCTTCGCAGCAATGAGGGCGGACAGCTCCTCTTTCAGATAGGAGATGTTGCCGAAAAAGGAGCGCGGTGGATCACAGGAAAACCGGATTCCCTCTCCGTCGGTGCTGTCACCGAGGGATTCGAACACGACTGATTTCGATCGACTCTCGCCGAGTAGTTGCTCCACGTCGACGAAGACGCGATCCGGTTTTGGCAGGGGCCGGCGAAAATGCTCCTGGGCGAATACGGTCTCGTGCTCTTTCCGATAGCTTTCGGAGGCGGCAAGCAGTCGTGGACGGTCAAGCCAGACGACGCGGAACGCAGGATTGAGGTAATCGAGTACGGTATACCCGTCACTCATCGCTGCAGCCCAGTGTGGAGACGGGAGCGACTCGTCCCGATCGGCGTTGAACTCGGCGAGGGCGTCCGATTGCGGTCGGACCTCAGGCCATGTCGCAGCGCGTTCCTGCAGTTCCCGTATCGACTCCTCCGACCAGAGCACCTCCCGCATCGGGTACAGTTCTACGGACCGGCGTGAACCGGTGGAGCTCTGGGTATCGGGATTGAACGTCCGGATCTCCGAAACTTCGTCGAAGTCGAACACCACCCGGTACCCCTCGTCGAGTCCCGGAAGGAACACGTCGAGCACTTCTCCCCGAAGGGCGTACTCACCGTGAACCGTCACCCGGGGGACTCGCCAGTATCCCATTTCGGACAGACGTTGGCCGATCTCGATCGGATCGACGGTGGCGCCCTTCTCGATTCTGATGATCCGATCCTTCAACCCATTCGGAGGCGGCAGAAACTGGCTTACTCCCCGGAGGGGTGCGATCACGACCCCGGATCGCCCGTGGTGGAGTTCCACAAGGGCGCGCATTCGTTGCCCCCAGGTGACGGAGGACGCCGACGGCTCCGTATATGCTCCGGTTCCCCAGGACGGCAGTACCGTCGATTCGATCCCGAACAGATCAAGATCGGTCTGCATCGCGACGATCTCGCTCTCGTAGGGGACGACCACGAGGAGCGGGTGCTCAGCACTCCGGTACAGGCGGGTCAGCAGATATCCGATAAACCCCGCTTTTGCACCCTTCACCGATACCGGAAGCGTACCCGCCCGAAGGCGGCCGAGAAGGTCGCGGAATCCCCGATGATCCTTGAGTCGCGAGGTCAATTGGTCGTACAGTAATGTTTTAGCGTGAGTAGCCGACATAATAGTAGGAGCTCTATGGTGTTACGGTCTAAGAAGATAATAACTGTTGGTCTGCTCGTGTGTCTCGCACCGATTGTCCTTCCGGCACAATCCCTCTCCCTTACCGTGCGGCCCCACAACGAAGAGATCTATTTTCCCGACAGCGAGATCGAATTGTACATCACGATTCGAAACGATACCGCCGAGACCCATCGTTTCCGTCTCGCCGACGATCGGGAGT
>JBKHFT010000014.1:0-32767 GCA_046540055.1 Alkalispirochaeta sp. | reverse complement strand
TGAAGGTGTCGGCGTCGTCAGTCGCGGGGATATCCGCGTCTCCCACGACGAAGACGTCGGCAGGTTCATCAAGGTTGTCGATCAACGCCTGCTCGTACGCATCGTTGGTTATTGCTATCGGCCCGTTGAAGTCTTCGTCCCGGAGCGCGTTGACAACCGGCGCCACGACGGCACCCAGTCCCTGTCCGCCGCCGATATCGGAAATCAGCAGTACGCCGTCAGCACCGGATCCTTTGATGGTCGTCGCCGCCGACGCGACGGCGCTGGTGTTCTCGAAGTCGATACCGGAGGTCCCCTCGTGGGTCCTTCCCTCGGGGATCTGCGCCTCAACCCGCTCGATCGCCGCGTCGGTCCAGTACGTTCCCGTGTTGTCGTACAGGATGTAGATGTCCGTCGCTCCCTCGTCCACCACGACGTCGATCATCGCGCTGGTGATCTCCGCATCGGACGCGATCGTGCGGAAGAAGAATGGATCGCCGTCGGTCGTCAGCGTCGCTTTGGTTGCCGAGGGGGAGATCACCGGAATCCCCCTCGCCTTGTACACCGCGAGCGCCGTCGCGGTTGCGTCGCTGCAGATGTGGCCGATGACACCCACGACACCCGCGTCAAGCGCCTCCTGAGCAGCCGCGGCGCCGCCCGACGGGGAGCACTCGTCATCGATCGCGATGATCTCGATCTGCCGATCCAGGACGCCGCCGTCGGCGTTGACGGAAGCCGCGATCAGATTTGCCGCCCGCAGCGTCGGAATCCCGAAACTCTGGAGATCGCCCGTGTGAGGGCCGACCACGGCGATCTTGATCGACCCACTCTGATCGTCGTCGTTCGTCGAGTCCGTCGGGTTCTGGCAGCCGGCAAGGATGAGGAGTGGAACAAAAAGCACCACACCAAGAACCGTTTTTTTCATACCGTGTCCTCCTGTCAAATGTCTGCAGCCTGGATGCGAAGGATTATACCACATCCCAAACGGATACAGATCGAGCCCTGACCCGTCCCGGGCGGTTCTGCTGCATCGTGCTCACTCTGAAAAACCGGGAGCAACACGTCTGATACCGCCCCTCGACACCTATAGGTCGAACTTCGTCGCCCCGGCGCTGAACCCTGCTTGCGGGACGCCTCCAGCAGCATGAGCCGTCGGTCAATCGGTTCGGGCGGCGCGAGCTTGTTCATCGCACGATCACATAGTCGATCAGGCCCTCACCCCCGATATTGTTGCCGATACTGAAAGACTCGATCTTCCGGGGTCTGTCCATTCCGTACCTCGCGAAAATGCTCCCGTTTCGCAAGAGCTGAATTTCATCACCAACGACACGAATCTCCTGAATGATAAACGCCGACGAAGCTGTCTCGCTCCACCCAAGCCCTTCGGTATCTCCTCCCAACGAGTCGAGATGAATGTGAGCTCCGTAGCCGTTGGCATCGTTAAACAGGGTCGGCATGCCGAAGCCCGGTATCTCGGCCCACAGAATGAGGTGCCCTTTGTTCGATGTCCGCTGCCAGCACACCAACACTGACTCGAAACCGTTCGGGTTGTAGTAGTTCAGCGTCGAGCCGACCTCCTGACCGGGAGAGACGCTTCGGAGTGCACCTTCAGCGCTAGCGGAGTGTCGTCCGCGTTCCATCCCCTCGGCGAGTCGTGATGCTCCAAAATCCTCGACAGCGATGGGGCGTTCGAACAGGGTATCTCTTACCTCGATCTCCTTTTCAGAATACTCGCCATCGAAGTTCTTTCCATTGAAATCCTCATCGAAGGCGTAGTACCGCGTGACGCACGAGGACAGGAGAAGACCGGTAAGTAACACCATGATTATCGACCTCATGGCACCCTCCTTTTTGCAATTTTATTTACAGAAAATCATAAATCTATTTTTAAAATTACGCAATGTTTGCATCAATAATCGATTTTTTGGGATTCAGCGTCTCTTCAATATGATTCTTCCGGAGCGATCTGACTGCCGGGGAAACCGGGAGCTGTCAATACACCTCGTTCCATGACGCACCTTGACATTACCAGCGGAAACGGTTTTTATAGACCGATCGGTCGAAAAAAAGCGACCGACACGAGGAGGTCATCATGAAACGTATCGATTGGAGTCACCCGGCTCCGCGTCGCGGGCTTGCAGGTGCTCGGGATCAGCTGACCGGACCGGGACCGGAGCCCGCGGAACTCCGGCTTCAGTTCGGGTCAGCTGCGGTGGCGGCGGTGGCAGCCGGACTGTGGTATCGTCACGCCGGGAACGGCTCGCTTCTGCTTCTCGCCTTCGCGGTGGTAATGGCGTTTGACATCGCCGGGGGTGTTGTCACCAACGCCACGTCAACGGCGAAGCGATGGTTTCACCGGGAGGGACAGGGCTTCCGGGAGCATGTTCGCTTTGAGGCGCTGCACCTGCTGCACATTCTCGTCCTCGCCCTTCTCTTTGCAGAGGGCGACTGGATGCTCTTCGCTGCGTTGTCTACCGCCCTCATCGTGCCCACGATTGTGATCCTCGTGTCCCCCCTCTACCTCAAGCGCCCGGTGGCGATGGCGCTCTACGGAGCGGTGGTGGTGGTGCTTCCGGAAATAGTGTCGGCTCCGGCCGGGATGGAGTGGTTTATACCGCTGTTTTACCTCAAGCTGCTGATAGGGCACCTCCTCCCGGAAGAACCGTATCGGCCGACGGTGGATCCGGCAAATGGGTAAACCCGCGGCAGTAACAACGGTCATATGGCTCCTGGCCCAGGCGCTGACCACTGCCGTCGCCTGTCTTTTGCTGCTATCTCCGACCTTTGCGGCCTGGATGGGGGCGGGGCTTCCCTGGTTGCCGACCCGTGAGATTGTTCCTGTCCGGGCCGCCCTGCTTTCCGCCGGTCTTCTTGTTCTGCTGGTGCGTATGGCACTCACCAGTCTGGTGCTGCTTCCGCGCGAGATCGGGCCGGAGGAAGCGGTGTCCGTGGGAGTATGGCTCGGGACGATCCATTTCGGTATCGCCCTCGCGGGAATCGGGAACGCGTCCCCGGTCGGGCCCGTGGCCCTGACGGGAGGAGCGCTGTTCATCGCCGGAAGCTTCCTCAACAGCTTCCCGGAGTTGCAGCGGAAACGGTTCAAACAGAGACCTGAGAACCGGGGCAGGCTCTACACAGGCGGACTCTTCAGTCTGTCGATGCACATCAACTACTGTGGCGATATCATCTGGGCCGTGGGCCTCGCAATGATGACCGGATCGATCTGGAGCGCTGCGATTCCGGGGGTAATGACACTTATGTTCGTCTTCTTTCACATTCCGCGTCTCGATGCTTATCTTGCGGAGAAATACGGAGAAGAGTTCAGCGCATACAGCCGAGGAACCAGGAAACTGATACCCTGGATTTACTGAGACGGTCCGGGGGGAGAGGGGAGTACGTGCCGAAGATCGTTGACCATGAAGCGTATCGGAACGAGATAGCCGATCGAGCCGTGGAAGTGTTTCGCCGTCGCGGGTACGCGGGCATCGGAATGCGAGAGATGGCCCGGGAGCTGGGAATGTCCAAGAGCGCGCTCTACCACTACTTTCCGAGCAAAGACGCGCTCTTTCTCGCTTGCTCGGCACGGGTAGCACGCATCAGCCCGGACACGGAGCAACGCCCGGTCCCGGCCCTCGTTACGATGGCCAGATCGTGGGAAGACATCTTCCCGGGTGAGGTCAGAATTATGCTCGACTACATCGGCGACAGAGCACCCGATGACCTTCAACACGATGAAGCGCTTGCCGTGGCGATGGAGGGTTTTTCTACCGGTCTTTCGCAGGTCGTTCCTGTGCATCTGATACCCCGGGTGCTGAGCGCGGTATTCGGGTTTCTGCTGCTGCGCTATTTCGACGGCAGGCAGACACCGTGGGATGAGCTGGAAAAACTGCTTGAGTCTATCGTGTGAACACCCCGAAAGCCGGATCGGTACGATCACGATCGGCTTCATCTCCGCTTCCCGCGTCTGTGCTCGACAGCCACCAACAGCAGTACGAAAAGCCAGATAACGACGACGGCAACGCTGCGGGCAAGCACGTCGGAAGGGTAGAACGCCTCGGTCGCGTTTCGCCAGCCATGAAACAGGATCGCCACCACGAGATTCCTGCCGCTTTGCTCGTAGAGCCAGGCTATAAGTATGGACACACCGACTGTCTGAAAGCCGAACACGACAGGGTGTATCGACTCGAAGAGGACAATAGAAGAGATTAGCAACGGGAGATGCCAGAGCACCCAGACAACTCCGACAACAGCACCACTGATGAACAGCCCGTATCGGTTCCCGATCAATGGTTGTGCAACACCGCGCCAACCGATCTCCTCCTGCCCGCCACCGATCAGAGTCGAGTACACAAATATGACCGGCAACATAACCAACGGGGGCATATCGAAGGCCGGATCTCCACCGATCGCGATGTATATGACTCCGGCAAACGCCGGAATGGCGACAGGAAGCCCGAACGCCAGTAGGTACCAACGCACGCCGGCCCGCACTCGGAGATGGCGCTGAAACCAGTTACGCACGCTTTGGCCACGCCGGCGAAGGACCGCTATGGCTCCAACTGCCGGAGCAAACGCGCCAAGGGATGCCGCCTCGACACCACCAAAGGGCAGCATCTCGAGAAACGACGGTATCAGCAGTGGAATCCAGAGGATCCACGCGATTCCGAATGTTACAAGCAGAAAGAGCACCACCTCGCGGTACTGATCGGTCCCGCCGGAATACGATACGCTCGAAGAATGTCGAGTCATCGGTTTTATCTCCTCCGCGGCAGAGATCGGAGGGCTGCCGCATCCCCGTGCCGATGTTCTGCAGGTCCTTTCCGGTCGCAGCAAAATTGACGTCATAGCGTACGATTATTAGGTTCAAATATGAAAGGGTTCTTGCGAAGACAATATATCAAGCAGATCTATCTCGATTACGACGTTTCGCGGTACCGGTATCAGCAGGGTAGCAGCGCTGTTGATTGCCGTGGATTCGTGAACACGGAGGGCGTCATATGCAACTTATTGTAGAATTTCTCGTTTTCTTCTTCGTGTACGGAGGCTTGCATTTTCTTTTCACCGAGAGAAAGCGCACCGGTCCGGATGGAAAGCCCCGGCCCTTGGGGAGAGCGCTGATACGGTCCGCTGCCATCGCGACACTTGCGGGCGTACTCTACGTCTTCTTCATGGAAGTAATCGATATCATTTAAACGGGAAATCATACGAGATCGCCAGGAAAGGCCGGGGGGCCGGTGTACACACCTGCTGCCTCAGCTCGGTCAGGGTCCGGGTTCGCGGCTAGACCGTACGCGTGCCGGGGCGCAATCCCGCCGGTGCCTGCCGGTACCCCGGGGCCGGCTCTCTTTAGGGTTCCTCACCCCATTTGATCGTCACCCCCGCGACGTCGGCGACGGCGTTGAGGGAGTCACTGTCGTGGTACAGTTCCGGCGCCTCCTCTGCGACAACATCTCCGTCCCGGCGAATGAAACGGGTTGCCGTATGCCGGGCGGCGCGAACGGTCAATCCCTGGTCGGAGAAGTCCATCACGCCGTGGCAAGTGCACACGTAGGTTCGATCCACGTCTTCGATCCGGACGAAGAATGCCGTACCACGCACTCCCGCGACCGTTGAAGGTGTACGAATTCGGAACGTATCGGAGGGTCCCGTTCCGATCGATTCGAGTCCTTCAAAGACCGCTGCGACGGTGCCCCGAGAGACATCGAGTCCCCGTGACGGATCGGCGAGGTCAAGGGTCAGTTCCGTGTTCTCTTCGATACGCAGCGCGTTCCCGTCGCCAAAGACAATATCAACAAGTCCGTTCGATCCGGTCTGTACGAGACTTCCGCTGCCCAGAACGGCACCGATTTCCGCCGCGGCCCCATCCACCCGTACGTCTCCCGCGAGAAACTCGATGCGACCGGAACGCGCAGCCCCGGGAGCCGTCGAGCCTCCGGATGAGATCTGGTCGCTCTCGCGTGTCGTTCCGGAGGAGTCATCGGACTGTCCTCCTCCCGCAACACCGAACGTAACGGCGAGGAAGAAGAAAATCAGAAACGGGAACGTCCGACGCAGTTCCGTGGGAAATACCTGAGTAAACATATAAGAATTATATCACGGCCGATTGCGGATCACCGCCGGGGGCTGGTATTCTCAAGCGGGATGTGTTACACCGCGCAACTTGATACCGGGGGGCTCTTTCCCTTCAGTTTCGAATCGATCGCACGATGGGAGTCGGTTGAGCCGTTTCCGAACTTCCTGCGCCGGAGTGCCGCGGCTCGTCCCACGGTTCCGGTGGTTGCGTCGGAGGATCGGACGCGGTTTCAACCGATGCGGTGGTTACTCGTTCCGCCCTGGATCACGACCGGGGAAGAAGCGAAGACATTGAAGATCTGGACCGCTAATGCCCGCATTGAGGAACTCGAACGGAAACGGTTGTACCGTACCCTCACCGCGAAGAATCGGTGTGTCGTCCTCTTCACCGGGTTCTACGAGTGGCGGCATGAAGAGGACGGAACGAAAACGATGTATCTGCTGAAACTGCCCGACGGAGAGCCGATGCTGCTCCCGGGTCTCTACGTCCGGGGCACGATCGACGGAGCCCCCTCCGAGACATGTACGGTATGTACGATGGAAGCCCGGGGAATTATGCGGTACATCCATAACAGTAATCTCAGGCAACCGGTCGTACTCGATCGCACCGGCATCGAGGCGTGGCTTGATCCGACGTGTTCCTTCGAGGACGCACGACGGGACGTACTCCACCGGGAACGGTCCGACTCGTTCGTTCCGGATCCCGAGGTTCCGGGAGTCCCGGATTCCCCGAACCGGGGGGACGATTCCCCAAACGGGCAACTCTCCCTACTGTAATTGGCAGTGAAGAGGATGGTAGAATCGACGCGTATGAATGATCAAATCTCCGCCGGCATCGGGGCGCTGGATGGTGCCGTGCCTCCGAACGGTGCTGTGCTACCGGAAGGTGCTACAGAACCGGATGGCGCGACGTCCACGGCGAACACCACCGACCGTTTTATCGCGATTCTTGATCGGCTCACCATCGAGTACCCCGAGACACCGAGTATGCTCCACTACAACTCTCCATTCGAGCTTCTTGTCGGGGTGATCCTGTCGGCACAGACCACAGATGAACAGGTCAACGCGATCCTCCCTGAGCTCTTTCGACGGTACCCCGATGCACACGCCCTCGCGGCGGCGCGCCACGACGATGTCGAGTCGATTATCCACTCCGTCGGCTTTTTCCGGCAGAAAACGAAGAGCATCATCGCCACCGCGCAGATCCTCGTTACCGATCACGACGGAACGGTGCCGCAGACGATGGAAGAACTGGTAAAGCTCAAAGGGGTGGGGCGGAAGTCTGCGGGAGTGATCCTCCTGCACATCTACGACCGACCGGCGATCATCGTGGATACTCATTTCGGACGGGTGGTGCGTCGTCTCGGGTTTTCCGTCGCACAGGACCCGATTCGGCTGGAGCGGGACGTTGCCGCGGTACTGCCGGCTCCCTACTGGAACAGTGCGAGTATGCGCCTGAACTACCACGGAAGACGGTACTGTTACGCCCGGAAACCCGCCTGTGCCATCTGCCCCGTCCGGGAACTGTGTCCATCCCGAAGCGGGCTTGGCGAAGCGATCAGTGCCGACCCGGGAACGACGTGATCGTTAGAACACCGTGGCAGCCGGCGGTTCCCGAAGAGCTTGCCGAATTGTTCCGCGCGGAAGGGGTATCCCTCCTCGGGGTGGCTGCAGCCGACCCGGATCGGGACCGTTCGGCGGAGTACGCGCGCTGGCTTGCAAAGGGGTACCACGGCACGATGGAGTTCCTCGTCCGTCACCAGGCGGCAAAGTTTGATCCTGGTGAGATCGTTCCCGGCGCGCGATCGGTGATTTTCGCCGGGTTGAACTACTACCGGAAAGGGTCAATGACCGCTGCGGGTGGAGGCGATCCCGAGCCCCGCGGGCGGATCGCCCGGTACGCCTGGGGCCGGGATTATCACAAGGAGTTCGGGAGCCGCCTGAAACGGATCGCCCGTACCCTGGCTGAGAGATATCCGGATGAACGGTTTCGCAGCTTCACCGATGCGACACCCCTCAGCGAACGCCACTACGCGGAGCGCAGCGGGATCGGGTTTACCGGTCGCAACACTCTTCTTATTAACGGTAAGTACGGTAGCTGGTTCTTTCTCGGCGAGATCGTGTCGACCCTCCCGTTCCCGCCCTCGGAGGCGCCTTCGGGGCGCCACGGCGCGTGTCCCCGGAGGTGCACGCGGTGTATCGACGTATGCCCCACGGGTGCACTCATCGGTCCCCACCGGATCGACGCGTCCCGCTGTATCTCGTACCTCACGATCGAACATGACGGTCCGATTCCGGTTGAGCTTCGCCCCCGGATCGGGAGCCGGCTCTTCGGGTGTGATCTCTGCCAGGAGGTGTGCCCCCTTAACGTCCGGGCGCAGCAGACCTCCGTCGACCGATTCCTGAAGCCGATCGCCGGCGAGACGGTACTCCTCAGAGATCTGCTGTCGATCCGGAGCCACGAGGCGTTTACAAACGCCTATGGCGGGTCTCCCCTGATGCGTCGGGGATGGAAGGGGATGATCGGCAACGCGGCGGTCGTTGCCGCGAATGTCGGGGCCCGGGAGTTGATACCTCTTCTTCAGAATTGCCTCGAAATTGACGACTCTGTTATTAAGGAGCATGTCACCTGGGCGATCACTACCCTCTCCACCGATTCCGCGTGATCCGGAACCGACGAGCGAGGCGCACCGATCGCCCGAGATGGGAGCTATGAGAAAACTTCCCGAGTCCGTCCAGGACCGCCTCGATACGTTGTCTCGCCGGTTCCGACACGAACTGAGTGAACGTATGCACGAGATCGAGAAACTCGAAGCGAGTGCCCGTGGAGGTGACCGGGCAAGCGCCCGGGAGCTCCGGCTCAAGATTCATCGCCTCGCCGGTACCGCGGCGACCTTCGGGATGGACGTCTTGAGTCGTGCTGCCGAAGAGGCGGAACGAGGGGTGGAACGGGACCTGGCGTTCCTGAGGGGTGATCGCGGGATATCGGATGAAACGGTCGCGTTGATCGTATCGTTGCGCCGTATCGCAACAAATCCGACGGGCTCCCTCGGCCTGGAGACCGGTGTTGCGATCGCTCCGGGATCGATCGGGCCGCCGGAGCGGCTTGTGATCCTTACCGGATCGATCGCGGGACTTCCGGCGGACTTCGATGAGCAGTTGAACGTATTCGGGATGGTTCTCGTTCGTGTTGACGAACCGGATGAGGTGCGGGCGTATCTCGAAGGTGCCCCACCTTCACCACGAAGCGAGACGGAAGGCGACGTCGAATCGTTACGTGACGACCTCTCGGCAAAGGGTGTGCAGTACTGCGTGATCCTCGGAGAGGTTTCATACTTTTCGGAGCATCCAAAACGACTCCGCGGGATCGCGCGTCTGCGAGAGGAGTTTCCCCACAGGATCCATACGGTCCTCGTCGGACTGGAAGATGATTTTGAAACACGCCTTCGTTCGGTGCGGTACGGGGCGGATCTCTTCATTCCGATTCCCATCGACGTCACGAGTCTCATCGACAAGCTTGATGCGACGATCCAGGCGGAAGAGGCGGAACCGTATCATATCCTTGTGATCGACGACGACCCGGAGCAGGTCTCGGACACGGCGTTGGCGCTCCAGAACGCGGGGATGATCACCTCCGTAGTTACCGACCCGCAGAACATCTTCCGGGTCCTCGTGGAGTACAAGCCCGAGTTGATCCTGATGGATATGTATATGCCGATGTGCAACGGAAGCGAGCTCGCGGCGATCATTCGACAGAACGAGAACTTCGTGAGCATACCGATCGTCTTTCTCTCGGTGGAAACCGACGCGGCGCGCCAGCTCGATGCGATCCGCAGCGGCGCCGATGATTTCATCTCGAAACCGTTCAACGTGAATCATCTGGTGACATCGATCCGCATCAGGGCGTCAAGGACGCGGGCGATGCGCTTTTTCATGGAACGCGATTCCCTCACGGGTCTTCTGAACCATACCAATCTGAAGCAGCGCCTCGAACACGAGATGCAACGGTCTCGCAGGATCGGTACCGAACTTGTCTTCGCGATGATTGATATCGACAAGTTCAAGAACGTCAACGATACCTACGGGCACCTGACGGGAGATCGCGTCCTCAAGAGTCTCGCCCGGTTACTGGTCGAACGGCTGCGACGGACCGACGTGGTCGGTCGTTACGGTGGAGAGGAGTTCGGGGTAATCCTCTTCAACACCAACGCGGAGACCGCCGATCGGATCATGAACGAGATTCGCGAAAGCTTCAGCCGCATCCGCCAATCCAGCGGGATCGAGGACTTCACTGTGACCTTCAGCTGCGGGATCGCCGAGTTCCCTCAATGCGAGACGGCGCAGGAGATCAACGAGGAGGCCGACGCCGCCCTCTATCACGCGAAGCAGGCCGGGCGGAACCGGGTGATTCTCGCCGAGAGGTGAGTCGCCGGGAGTACCGCAGCCACCATTGCGCCCCGTTCCACCACGGATCGCCTTCGCCGGGGATCACTTCAAAGATCGTCAGCCAGAACGCGGCGGTCCGCGGTATCGACGTCAACACCGGGAAGTCCGGTCCGGGGCCCCACCCGAGGCGGAGGATCGGTCCATCCGGGGGAGTCGGCCCGTCGGAGGTGTTCGCGCCAACCACGGGCACCGACCGCTCCGGAAAGAACGGCGATCCCGGGACCGCGACGCCCCACCCCTCGACCAGTTCGTCCTGCAACGCCGCAAATCCCTCGATACGAAGAGTGTATCCCCCTGCCGGCGGCATCGCGCGGGATGAATCGACGGACGATTCTGCGATCGTCGTATCTCCTTCCGTCCCCTGGTGCACCAGATAATGCTTCTTCCGCATTCGATCGAGATCGTTCTCGTCGGGCATCCCGGGAGACGTCGCGATCGGTACGAGGGGTGGAAGAAGGCGTGTCGATGTATCGCCGGTCATCGAAAACCGCCGGCGCTGGAGTTCGGAGAGTGCGGTTTCTACATTGACGGCGAATCGGAGGGCACCGAGAAACGTGGTCATATCTTTGCCACTATGCTACAGTAACGAGGTCATGGAAGCAATTATCGAGCGGATAAACGATTACGTCCGCACTATCGTTCAGGGATGGGATACGATCGATACCGTCACCGTCCTCAGATTCGGGACCGATCGATTCGATCCGAGTTTTTTCATCAGCTATGATCTCTATTACCACGGGGTGTATCCAAAACGCCGGGAGCGAAGCGAGGCGTTTTCCGACGTGTCGATGTTCGAAGCCTCTGTCGATGACCGGAAGGACCGGTTCCTGTTCGAAGAGATTCCGATCCGGATGGAGTACAAAGCGATCACCGACGTGGATCTCGCCGTTTCGAAGGCGCGTAATCCGGAGAAGAGCGATGTTCTCGGTACAACGTACGGGCTCTATCGCCTGGTCACCGCGGACCCGGTGTTGCAGCGCAGCACCTGGCTGACCGTCGTTCGGCGGACCCTCGGTAATCTCCCCGAGGCGTTCTGGTCCCGTCGCGTCGACGTGCTTCGGGCGCATATGGAACACGCTCTCTCGGATCTTACGAGCGCCGTATTTGCCGACGAACCGCTCTTCTATCAACTCTCCCTTGCCCGGTTCCTCGAGACCGCGTGCAATCTTCTGCTCGCGGTGAATCGTCGGTTCGAACCGGCGGGGCGTGGACTTCGTGCCGCGATCTCCGAGCTTCCAACCGTTCCCGAGGAGTTCGAGAGCCGCCTCGAGTTTCTGCTGGGTCGCGATCCTTCGATGAAGCGGACCCGGAAGCGGGAGGTGGCGGAACTGATCGCGAAGAGTATCCTGCGGATCAGCTGACGATGTATCCCGCAAAGGCAGATCTCGTGTTCCCGGCGTCCCGGTTCGTACTCGTGTCGGTGTTTGTTGCCGTCCTGTCCGGGTGCGGGGGCGCCCTCGAGTCGGTGGAGGTAACGGCGCCTTCGCCGGACGGACCGGTAACGGTTCCAATCCGCGACGTACCCCGGGCAGCGCCGGAGGATGAGCTGACCCTTTCGACGGCAACGAATGAACCGTACAGCCTCGTTGTCACCGAGGATCTTCCCGTGTCGGGTCTCGACGTGATTCGTCTGGAGATGACGGGAACTCCCGGAGGAGGGGCGCTTCGGGTCGCCCGGGGGGATCGATCAGACACTGTATCCTACGATTCGCTCTTTCAGCTTCCCGGTGAGACGCGATCGGTCACCGTAACGATTCCCCTCCCGGAGTGGTTCCTGCGGGACGGTGCGATTCCGGAAGATACGGAGCTCTCCTTTTTGCCGCCCCGGGACGGGAGCTATCGGATCGAGGCGATCGATTTTAGGAATCGCTCTACCGGTCCGGCGGAAGTCGAGTCGTTCTGGGGGCCCGAGGCGGTATCGATCGACGATCGACTGCGCGTCTTCGACACCCCGGGTTCACTTCGCGTCGAGGGATTCGACGAGTTACTCCGTACAGAGGGTGACGTCGTGGTGATCGAGTATACCCACGACTCCTCGGCGTTCGTCGACAGGGACTCCCGGCCGGAGGCGACGATCGAAAGCGGCAGCTCCCGGTTCCGTCTCAGGACGCGTCCCGGGGCGGGGCGGGTCGTCTTTCGTCCGGCGTTGTGGGGAGGAACCGCCGATACGATTACCCTGGGGTACGACGATCCGGGGTTTCGTCCCACCCGGGTTGCCGTTGTTCCCTACAGCGAAGACCCCGACGAGATTCTCCCGGTTGAATTGACCGAGCTCCGTACCTATCCCCGAAGGCTCTGGCGGCGGGATGATTTCGAGGTGCTCTCCTGGTCCCTCTACCCGAATATCCTCTGGATCGATTCGATCTCCTACGAGGTGCAAGCCGCGTTTTTCAAGCGTCTCGCATTTTTCGTCGAGAAACGGGGCTTTATCGGGACCCTCCTGACCGACGAGGAGCTCGCCGGTCGTCATGGGTACAACGCGCACAATTATCGTCCCGAAGGACTCGCCGCGTTCTTCAACGCCGTGGAAGATGCCTCGTTTCCGATCAACCGGTATGAAGTGGAGCTTCGCGATATCGTTGCGGACCACGGGATCATCCGGCGCGGTGCCGACGGTCGCTGGGAGACGGGGACGGGGGGTGTTCTTGGTATCAGTCAGGAGAGCTATCCCGAACTCCGACGCCTGCTGATCGTCCATGAAGCGATGCACGGCGTGTTCTACGAGGAGCCGGCGTTCGTCGACGGCGTCGTCGCCTACTGGCGAAACACGCTGACCGATCGGGAACGACGCTTCTGGCAGGATGCCCTCGCGTGGATGCGATACTCCCCGGACGATGAGTACCTCGTGTACAACGAGTTTCAGGCGTACCTCCTGCAGCAGAGTGAGAGCGGGGTACGATGGTACTTTCGTACCCGCCTTGCCGACCGGGTACGGAACTACGCAAACCGGTTCGAACCGGTAGACACGTTCCTGGCGGACCATCCGACGACCTTCGTCGACGCAGGGCGGGCGTTCAACCGGTTGCTCTTCGAAACGGCAGGAATGGTGGGGGGGGATCCTTTCTGTCTCGAACCGATCGACGACGGGGAGGGAGGCTGAGTTCTCCTCGACGTTCCCGGATCAATCCCGCCGCCAGCAGATTGTCGATCGCTGCGTCGAGTTCCCGTACCCGCCAGTGGGAGAACGCACCGAATCCGGGAACACCCCGCCGGAACGCGACGGTATCGGCGTAGGACGGCACACCACGCCACAGGGCGATCCAGGTGCGACGACGGAGCGAACCTGGTGTGAGAGCGATCGAGCGGAGAAGCTGCTCCGCCGCGGGAGAAACACCCGGCCGGTCGGGATCGCAACAGCGATCGCAGCCGCTGCAGGCTTCCCCGGAACCTCCGAGGTGGGCGATGAGGGTCTTTCGACGACATTCGGTACCGAAGACCGCCTCCTCGACGGGGGTGACCGTTCCGTCCCCCTCGCGGTGAAGAGATCGTGACACCGCGACGGGATCTACGAGAACGATCGAGAAAGCCGGTGCCCGGTCCCGTCCGGCGCGTCCGCTTTCCTGAAGGAAGGCTTCCACCGTTTCCGGAATATAGGTATGGATCACTGCACGAATGTCACTTTTGTCGACTCCCAATCCGTACGCGCACGTGGCGGCCAGGATCGCGTCGGTAGCGGAGAAAAACCGTCGTTCCGTCGCGTCCTTTTCCTCTTTCGCAAGGCCCGCGTGATAATACAGGGCGCGTTCCCGGCCGATCACGGTTGCCAGATCCCGAGCTACCGCCTCCGTTTCATTCCGGGTTCGGCAGAACACGATCGCCGGAAGGGGGAGGGGATCTCCGGGACGCCAGACGGGCAGGTATCCCGAGTCGGCGTTCGACGTGTGGGGCGGAGCGGCGCCGTGGTTCTTCTCCGACGTTGATGACCCCGCCGTCCCGGTCGTGGCTCCGGTTCCCGGGGATTCGGCGGTCTCCGTGAGGCGTCGAAGCGCGTGCGAGATATTCAGGCAGGGAACGACGGAATAGGTGATATTCTCCCGGTCCGGGTTGCCCCGGATGAGATGCGCACCGCCTCCGTTGGTGATACCCCCGGAGTCGTACCCGAATAACACTTCCTGGATCCGGCGGATGCCGTGATCCGTCGCGGTGGCCGTAAACGCGGTGACGACCTCGACGCCGATCGCTGCGATCGAGGCGCCCAGGGTGAGATACGCCTCCCGAAAGGTGTCGCCCCATTCACTGATGCAGTGCGCCTCATCGACAACGACGTGGACGATCTTCGCCGTCGCAAGGAGTCGTTTGACCGTGTCGGTAGCGAGGGTCTCCGGATTGGTAAGGACGAACTCACAACTCCCGGCGGCGATCGCGCGTTCCACACGGCGGCGCTCTTCCCGGGACTGTCCCCCCTTGAGTTGTACCACCCCGAATCCCGCTTCCCCGATCCGCCGCGCCTGGTCGTTCATCAGGCTGAGAAGGGGGTACACCACGAGGGTGATCCCCTCAACGAGGGCCGCCGGGAGCTGGAAACAGAGGCTCTTTCCCGCCCCGGTTGGAAGGATCACGATCTGCTTGCCCCAGGTCGCGGCATCTTCTTCCCGCGGGGGCCGGTGTTCGTCGGAGGCGCCGATCGCCGCGAGGACGTTGGTGATCACCAGGCGCTGGTACGGAAACAGGTACGAGAGCCCGAACCGTTCGGCGGCGCATCGCGTTATCTGGTCGCTCATACCTCCTTCACGACGAAAACGTGTGTCCCGCTTCCCGAAGGAGAATCAGTTGGCGAAAACTTTGGATAACGGATGCGGTGGTACGAACCCGACGGTACACAGGCTGCGTCGGGTTTCCTCATCGCGGACGCCGGGTTGTATCGTTTCCTGGCCGGGTTCTCCTCGTGCCCTGTCGGTTATCCCTCGATTATCTGACGGAATACCCGGGCAAACCGCCGGGAAAGCTCCGTTGCCCCGGTGTCGCCGGTCAACGGGACGATCCCGCGCCAGAGCGGCGGTTTCCCACCGCCTTTCGCACCGAACGGTGCAAGAAGCTCGCTCCGGAGGCGGTCCGCCGGGAACGATTCGGTGTCGGCGATCACGATCGCCCAGTGGAGGGTATTCCCCTCGCGATTTGTGATAACGATGTTCGCGGGAGCCCCTCCTGCGCTTCCTTCTGCGCCGGTCCCGTCGTCGACTACCTCCCGGACGTCGACGGCGCCTCCGCTCTCCGCGTCTGAAGGACCGGTCCGGGCTACCGCCCGGGATGCCGCGGTTTCGGCGATCGCCTTGAAGATATCAGCGTCCTCACCGGAGAGATTGATCGTCACCGTTGTCGACGGCCGGTGCGGAACCGTACGGCGCGACTGGTCCCGCCCGGCGATGTCACCGGATACAGGGCCGGAGGAGTCCTCGGACCTGTCAGCTCCCGCTGTCGCCTCGGCGAGGATCAGCTCGGCGATCCGCTCCGCCCGAATCCGGTTGAGTCGCCGGAGTTCCTGAATCTCCCGTTGTTCCTGGTCGATTCGCTCCGGAAGCTGGTCCGGCTGGGCGGAGAAGAGTCCCGCTGCAACGGTGACGACCTGGTGTTTCCGCCGGTAGTCTTCAAGAGCACGGGAACCGATCTTGAAGTGCAGGCGCTGATGCCCGCGAATCCGCTCCACCGCGACGGTCTGTACCAGGTTGAGCATTCCCGTCCGGGGAAGGTGAACACCACCGCAGGCAACAAGGTCGTACGGTTTCGAGGCGGCTCCGATCCGGACGAGGCGAATGCGACCGCTCCGGGAGGTTTCGCGACGGAGTCTATATGCCGAGAGCTCGGAATCGTCGATCCAGAACCCCTCTACCGGGAGGTTCTCCCGAATCACCGCGTTTGCCCGATCTTCCACCGCGGTTATCGTGGAATCCCCCAGGGAGTCGGTGTCGATCTCGATGCTGGTCACCTCGGACCCCTGGGCGACGCTGACCGTTGCGGCTCCCGCTACCTCGTAGAGTGCCGCCGACAGGACGTGTTGTCCCGTGTGCTGTTGCATGTACTCGAATCGATGCGTCCAGTCGATGACACCGGTAACGGTATCCCCTGGAGCAAACACCGTTCCCGTCGGGGGGGCGTCAAGAGACGAAAGCCTGTGTCTTACCACGCCGTCGTCACCTTTCCGGACATCGATCACTGCGACGCCGCCGATCGTTCCTGCGTCCGCCGGTTGTCCCCCTCCTTCGGGATAGAAGAGGGTTCGGTCGAGAACAATCTCATTTTGTCCGGGCAGCACGTCGATAACGACTGCGGAGAATTCGGTCGCCAGTGGATCGGAGTAGTACAGCGGTTCAGTCATGATCTCATGATACCGGAAGGTGGCGCTGTTGGCCATAATCTGCTACTTTTCTGACTAAAGGAGACCCGTTTGAAGGAACGACACGAACGCTACGCTTATCTGCAACGGGCCGTCACGGAGCGAATTCTCTTTCTCGACGGAGCGATGGGTACGAATATACAGAAGTACCGTCTCGACGAGGAGGCATACCGGGGATCCCGTTTTGGAGACCACCCGAAACCGCTCAAGGGCAACAACGACCTTCTTTCGATCACGAGACCCGATGTGATCGAAGAGATCCACCGGAGCTTTCTCGACGTCGGTGCCGATATCATCGAGACCAACACCTTCAACTCGACTTCGGTCTCCCAGGGCGATTACGGTCTTGAAGACCCGGCGTTTGTCAGGGAGATGAACCGTACCTCAGCTGCCCTGGCGAGACGGATCGCCGACGAGTACACCGCAAAGGAGTCCGACAAGCCGCGGTTCGTCGCGGGCATTCTCGGCCCCACCAACAAGACGCTCTCCCTCTCTCCCGACGTGAACGATCCCGGGTTTCGGGCGATCAGCTTCGACGATCTTGCCGTCGATTACGGAAACGCCCTCGAGGGGCTCCTTGAAGGTGGCGCCGACTTTCTGATGATCGAGACGATCTTCGATACCCTCAACGCGAAAGCGGCGATCTATGCCGCCCGGCGATACGCCCGACGGACCGGCGCTGTAGTCCCGATCATGATCTCCGGTACGATCACCGACCAGAGCGGGCGTACCCTGTCGGGGCAGACCACCGAGGCGTTCTACTATTCCGTCCGGCACTCCGATGCCTTTTCAATCGGCCTCAACTGCGCCCTCGGGGCGGACCAGCTCCGGCGATACGTAAAAGAGCTCGGGCGGGTCTCCCAGTTCCCCGTCAGCGTGCACCCCAACGCGGGCCTCCCGAACGAGTTCGGCGAGTACGACGACACGCCGGAGAACATGGCTGCAGTCCTCGGAGGAATGGCGCAGGACGGCCTGGTCAACATCGTCGGCGGGTGTTGCGGAACGACGCGAGAGCATCTCCGGCAGATCATCCTCGCCTGCAAGGACCATACGCCTCGTCGGATACCGGAGGATCCCCGAACGATGCGCCTCTCCGGTCTCGAGCCGCTGGAGATCGCCGGGCACACCGGTTTCGTCAACGTCGGGGAGCGTACCAATGTAACGGGGAGCCGGAAGTTCGCCCGTCTTATTCGCGACGGAAACCACGAGGAGGCCCTCGAGGTCGCGCTGCACCAGGTGGAAAGCGGTGCGCAGGTGATCGACATCAACATGGACGAGGCGATGCTCGACAGCGCCGCCGAGATGGAGCGGTTTCTCAGACTCCTTGCGGCGGAACCGGACATCAGTCGCGTGCCGATCATGCTCGATTCGAGCAAGTTCTCCGTCGTCGAGGCGGGACTCAAATGGGTGCAGGGAAAATCGATCGTCAATTCGATCTCCCTCAAAGAGGGAGAAGAGGAGTTTATCCGCCACGCCGAAACGATTCGCGACTACGGCGCGGCGGCGATCGTGATGGCTTTCGACGAGAACGGACAGGCAGACACCTTCGAACGGAAGACATCGATCTGCAAACGGAGCTACGAGATTCTCACCGAGCGGGCAGGGTTCCCCCCGGAGGATATCATCTTCGACCCGAATATCTTTGCGATCGGCACGGGGATCGATGAGCACCGGAACTACGCCGTGGACTTTATCGAAGCGACACGATGGATCCGGGAAAACCTTCCGCTCGCGAAGGTCTCCGGGGGGGTGAGCAACGTCAGTTTCTCCTTCCGCGGCATGGACCAGGTCAGAGAGGCGATCCACTCCGTCTTTCTGTACCACGCGGTGCAGGCCGGACTGAGTATGGGGATCGTGAACGCCGGACAGTTGACGGTGTACGACGAAATACCCGAAGAGTTGAAAGTTGCCGTGGAGGATCTCGTTCTCAACCGCACACCCGACGCGACGGAGACGCTCCTGGAGATCGCGGAGCGCTACGCCGGGCGCTCGTCGGCGCGGGAGGAGGATCTCAGCTGGCGGGAGAACCCGGTTGAAGAGCGCCTTTCCCACGCCCTTATCAAGGGAATCACCGCATACATCGAAGAGGATGTGGAAGAGGCGCGGCAGAAGCTCCCCCGGGCGCTGCACGTGATCGAAGGTCCGCTGATGGACGGGATGAATATCGTCGGTGATCTCTTCGGATCGGGGAAGATGTTTCTCCCCCAGGTCGTTAAAAGCGCCCGGGTGATGAAGCAGGCGGTGGCGTATCTCGAACCGTTCATCGAGGCGGAGAAGGGGGAAGACGATGCGCCGACCGGGAAGGGAAAGATCCTCCTCGCGACGGTAAAGGGCGACGTCCACGATATCGGGAAGAACATCGTCGGCGTTGTTCTCGGGAGCAACAACTACGACATCATCGATATGGGGGTGATGGTTCCCACGGAGGATATCCTTGCGACGGCGAAGAAGGAAAACGTTGATATTATCGGCCTTTCCGGACTGATCACGCCCAGTCTCGACGAGATGGTGAATGTCGCCCAGGAGATGGAGCGGCAGGGGTTTGAACTGCCTCTGCTGATCGGCGGCGCGACGACGAGCAAGATCCACACGGCGGTCAAGATCGCACCGCAGTACCACCGTCCGGTGATCCACGTAAAGGACGCGTCCCTCGCGGTGGGTATCGCCAACAAGCTCCTCAATCCCGCGATCCGCGACGAGTTTGCCGCGGAGGTTGCGACGGACCACGAGAAGACGCGGAAGAAGCGCGCCGACGATACCCAGAGTCGGGAATACCTGACGATTCATCAGGCGCGGGAGGCGCGGTTCCGGCCGGATTACTCGGTCGCTCCGCCGGCGCCGAAGATACTCGGGGTGAAGCACTTCCGGGACTATCCGATCGACGTACTGGCGGAGTACATCGACTGGACGTTCTTTTTTATCGCCTGGCAGATGAAGGGGAAGTTTCCCGGGATCCTCGACGATCCGGAGGTCGGTCCCGAGGCTCGTAGACTCTACGAGGACGCCCGACAGATGCTGGACGACATGATCGCGAAGAAAGCGGTGGAGGCGCGGGCGGCGATCTTCCTGTATCCCGCGGCACGTACGCCGGACGATTCGATCGAGATCTACACCGATGAGAGTCGGTCCGACCTCGCCGGTGTGTGGCACACGCTCCGACAGCAGAAGAAGAAAGAGAAGGTCGACTACTACCTCTCCCTCTCGGATTTCGTTGCCGAGAAGGGGAGCGGCATCAACGACTACGTCGGCGGTTTCTGTACCAACGCCGGATTCGGGATCGAAGAGTACGCCGAAGAGTTCAAGAGAGAGGGCGACGACTACCGGGAGATCCTCGCAAAGATCCTCGCCGACCGCCTCGCCGAAGCGTTCGCCGAGCGCCTTCACGAGGAGGTCCGTACGACGTGGTGGGGGTACGCCCCGGATGAAGCGCTCACCAAAGATGAGCTCTTCGCGATCCGGTACCAGGGTATTCGTCCCGCTCCGGGGTATCCGCCGTGTCCCGACCACCACGACAAGGAGATGCTCTTCGAGATGCTTCGTGCCGACGAGCTGGGGATGAGCCTGACCGAGAGCTACATGATGCTCCCTGCTGCGGCGACGAGCGGGTTCTACTTCTCACACCCCGAGAGCCAGTACTTTGGCGTCGGGAAACTGCAACCGGACCAGGTCGAAGATTGGGCGCGCCGGAAGGGGGTCTCCATGGAGCAGGCGGAGCGATGGCTCCAGGCGGTTCTCGCCTACGAGCCCAGGCGCTGAGCAGTTCTGCAGGAACGATTACGTGATCCGGACCGATCGGCGCGTTCGCGACGCGGGTCGCCCCGCTGGAAACGAACCCTCCACGGTGGTTCTCATCGGAATCGATGCGGCCGTCGATCCGCGAAACAACGCTCTTACCCGGGGGGTCTGGTCGACCCCGACCGGAACCCTCTCGGTACAGGATCTGTGCGACCCATCCGGGGAGGATGAGTTTCACCGGACTCTCGCAGCGTGGATCGGTGAAGCCGGTGAAACCCCGATCCTTCTCTGCGTCGACGCACCCCTCGGCTGGCCGGCTCCTCTCGCGGACGCGTTGCCCCATCACCATGCAGGTTCTCCCTTGCCCGGGGAGGCGAACGATCTGTTTCGGCGTATCACCGACCGGGAGATCCGGAGTCGGATCGGAAAGACTCCGCTCGATGTCGGTGCCGACCGTATCGCCCGGGCAGCGCACCGGACCCTCCTGCGGATCGGTGTGATAGCGGATGCGACGGGGCACAGGATCTCCCTTCCCCTTCGCTCGGACGAGATCGGAGACGCTGCCGTCGGTACCTCGCCGCCCCCGGAGCGGGGGCTGGAGCCCGGGATGGGTGACGCCTCGCCGGAAGGGGTGACCCATCCCGGCACGGCCGGGACGCCCCCGGAACGGCCGCCCCCGGAACGGCCGCCGCTCCAGCTCCTCGAGACGTATCCTGCGGGATGGTTCGTCTCCGAAGGTATCGACACATCGGGATATCGCCCGAAAGGTGCCAGGGAGGTACGGGATACGCTTCTCGACCGTGCCATAGCTGCCGCTTCGGTCGTTTCCTCGGTGCCACGCGAGGCGTTTGCCAAACGGACCGATTCCCTTGACGCGTTGATCTGTCTCTTCGCCGGAGTTGATGCGCTGTCGGGACGCGCCCCTGATCTGTACAGCAGGGGCCTTGCGCCCCTCAGGGAACAGATCAGACGGGAAGGGTGGATCTGGTGCAAGTCGCGCCCTTCGTGACCGACGAGACGCTCCTGACCTTCCGTTCCCGGATCGTGCGGGATCTGGTGTGGGCGATTACGCTCCCGCCCATCGTTGTGCCGGTCTGGCCGCCGGCACCGATCGATCCGGGTGCCGGATCTACCGAGGGAGAACCGACCGTTCCAACGGAGAATCCCTCGCCGACGGTACCGATGGTCCCGGTGATGACGGACTCGCGGTTCTGGATCGAACCCGAGTGGTTCCGACGCGGATGGTACCGGATGGAGTCGTATCTCCGGACCCTTGACGCCGAGGATGCCCCGCTACGGGAGTATATGGCGCCGTACCGGCGACTGCGGCAGGGGCTGCAGTTTGAACGCCTCCTTGCGTTCTGGTTCGACAAAGATCCCGAGATCGGGCTCCTCGAAACGGACCGCCAGGTCTTCTCCGGCGACCGGACCGTCGGACAGATCGATTTTCTGCTGGAAACCGGGGGTGAACGACTACAGCTTGAGGTTGCCGTCAAATACTACCTGCGCCGGCAGGGGCGTACCCGCCTCGACGGGTATGTCGGAACGGACATGAAGGACCGTCTCGACCTCAAACTCGCGCATATGCTGTTTCACCAGCGTCACGTGCGGGTACCCGGGTATCCGCACACGGATGTCCGGAGCGCCCTCTCTCTCCGGGGCCGCATCTTCGAACCGCTGGTATCCGATCGTCGTCGCTCCGTTACGGATCGCCCCGGGTTGCCGGTGCTTCCCCGTTCGTGGTGGATCGCCCGCCGGGACCTGCGAGCACGTGCGGGCTCCCCCCTCGACCCGTTTCACCGGTACCGCTGGACCCTCGGCGATCGGGACCTCTGGTTCTCTCCCGTCGCTGCCGATGAAGCGCAGTGGTACGAGTGGTCCGACATCGAATCGATTGTGGAAACAGACGGTCTCCCCGGCGTATCACCGGCGACAATGGTGATCGGTCGCGACTCCGAGTCTCCCGGGGGCGGAGAGACGACCCGGGGGTTCATCGTTCATATCTAGAGCTTTGCCCGGCGTCGTGTCTCCAGCGCGACTTCGTAGATCGTGTTGTACCGGGCGGTCTGGAATCCGAGGATCGACGCAAGCCCCGCGGGGACACCGAATGAGGGGGCGAAGACCTCCATCGCAAGAATCGATGCCGCGAGGGGGATGTTCATCGTGCTTGCCAGGGTGCCGGCAAATCCCGCGACGACGAGGGTGGTATAGGTATATCCTCCCGGTTCGTATCCGAAGGCGAGGGCTACAGCCGCTCCCGCGAGCATCCCGACGAGGGCTGCGGGACCGGTAAAACCGGCGCTCATGCCCGATGCCACGGTGACGCAGTTCGCCACGATCTTTACCACCATAATCACGATAAGCAGTAATGCACCGGTCCACGGTATCCACGGCACCTGGAGACGGGTTACGTCGCCCAGGCCCAGGATGATCGGAATCTCCGGAGATGTTCCTCCGATCGCCGGATGGACCAGGATGCTCAGGGAAGCGGCGGCGGTCATCCCGAAGATCAGACGCACGGTTCTGTTCTTCCTGTTGTACCGACCCATCCGACGTGCGAGGACGCGGTAGAAACCTGTGTAGAAACGACCGATAGAGCCGCTGAAGAGACCGACGATGATAACCGGGACGATGTTGAGGGTATCCGGCTCAAGGGACGGGACGATCGCCCACAACGGTGCGGGCCACCCGAAGAGATCCATAAAGAAGACCGCGCCGACCGAGGCGAGTACCGCCGGAAAGAGCTGGTGGTACCGCAGTTGATCGCTCTGGATGATTTCCACGGCAAAGACTGCGCCCGCGATCGGTGCGTGAAAGATCGCCGCTACCGCCGCCGCCATTCCGCTGATCGCCGCGGTTGTGGGGGCGTGGTAGTGGGCGCTTGCGGTATCGCCGTCGGCGAAGAGATGGGGAAAGCGATGTTGGAGCCAGGTAGTTATCGCCTGGGCGAAACCGGATACCACCCGGCCCAGGGGACCGACGATACCCCCGCTTCCGTAGAATCCAAGAGAGAGGAGAGCAGCCGGATACTTCACGATTGTATCCCGGAGGGGAAGAGCTGCGTCCCGATCTCTGATCGCATCGAGATATGCCGGAATACCCTCTCCCGCGGCGGTGGGCGCGATCCGGTAGAGCACAAACCCCGTCACGAGGGCCGCAGCGATCGCGAGAGGAATCGGCGAAAACCCGGAGACTTCGCGCCACGACCAGAGCAGCCGAAGCGTCGCGTCAAAGAGGTGAACCAGGGATGCCGCGATCAGACCCGAAATCACCGCTTGTATCGTCCAACGGAGAAGAAATCTGATGCCCAACTCGTTTCGTGAAACCACCGAACCCAGTATACTACGAGTCCGAGGTGTGCAGAATGCGAGAGACTGAGGTTACGAGAAAAACGAATGAGACGGATATCACCCTTCGACTGGGATTACCCGATCTTACCCGGGACGGGGTGGTCGGTATTATCGACGAGACGGCGCGGGTGATGGAGATCTATACGGGGGTTCCCTTTTTCGACCACATGCTCCACGCGATGTTCTTCCACGGCGGGTTCAGCGTCGATCTTCGCGCCGTCGGGGATGTCGAGATAGACGACCACCACACCGTCGAGGACGTGGGGATCGTTATCGGTACCGCCCTCCGGGAGGCGGTTGAGCTCCACGGGCCGGTACGGCGCTTCGGGCATTCGGTGGTCCCGATGGACGACGCTCTTGGTGAGGTCGTCGTTGACGCCGGGGGTCGGAGCTATCTCGTGTACCAGGCGACGTACCCCCAGGACCGGGCGGGGCGTTTTGATCTGAGCCTGGTCAGGGAGTTTTTCCAGGGCCTCTCCTCCCAGGGGCGGATCAACATGCACGTTTTGGGCCGCTACGGCGACAACGGGCATCACCTTGCGGAGGCGCTCTTCAAAGCTGCCGGTCGCGCCCTCGGGAGCGCGTTCCTGCCGCGGGAGACGGTCGCTTCCACCAAGGGCGTGCTCTGACCACGGGGGAGGCGGTCCCGCTCCGCGGAGAGTGCTCCTATGCGTCATCGATCCGGATGATCCTCCCCCATTTCGGCGGGATCACGATCGCCCCGTCGGGGGCGCCGCTGTCCGGGAGGACCGTCTCGGCGTCGTTCAACAGATCGACCCCGGAAATTCTGCTCTCAGGGGTGAACCGTTGCGGGCCATCGTCGCTGTTGACGACGACAAGGATCGTTTCCGTGTCGGCGTCCCGGCGGAACGCGAGCAAACGGTGATCGACGAATACCTGTCGATAGCTTCCCTCCCGCAACGCCGCTGAACGATCTCTGATCCCGTTCAAGCGAACGATCGTGTTCAGGAGATCGGGGTGAGGCACCTGATCCCCGTCCGCTTCGCCTTGCCCGGTGATCCGGGCGGGGCGAAGCGCCGGGCGGAGGGGCCAGTCGTCGACACCCTTCGTCCCCGGGATACCGACCTCACTTCCATAGTAGATCGCGGGAAACCCGGGTATTGTAAAAAGCAGCAGATGGAGGGGGTACAGATCGGACGGATCATCCAGGGTAGACGCGATCCTTGGAACATCGTGGTTATCCACGAAGTTCAGAAGTGAAAGCCCGGCGTAGATCCCTTCATCCCCGAAGAGTCGGTTCAGGGACCAGGCGATCTCGAAGAAGTTACCGTCGTTGAAGGAGGAGTAGAGTCCCTTGTAACATTCGAAGTTGGTTGCGCCGTCCAGCGCTTCCGGACCCGTGATCGTACGGTAGTCGCCGTGGACGATCTCTCCGACCATCCAGAATCGTCCGTTCCCGAATCGGTATGGAACGGGCGGGTGATAGAGCTCATCCACGAGGTGTCGCAGTTTCGGCCAGAACGAGGGGGAGATCACGTCCGCCGCGTCGAGGCGAAGCCCGTCGATTCCGAACACGGTGATCCACCGGTCTACCGCTCCGAGGAGATACTCGGATACCCCGGGTTCGTCGACATCGAGTTTTACCAGGGAATCGTGTCCGTCCCACGTTTCGTACGCGAAGGGCTCTCCCCGGGGACCGTTCCGGGAGAAATCGAGCCCCGCGAACCACGACGCGTACGGTGAAGCCTGCCCCTCGGCGAGAACGTCCCGGAACGCGAAGAAGCTGCGTCCCACGTGGTTCATCACCGCATCAAGGATGACGCTGATTCCGGCTTCGTGAAATGCATCCACCAGCGCCCGAAGGTCGTCGTCGTTCCCGATACGCGGATCGACGTGGTACGGGTCGACGACATCGTATCCGTGGGTTTCGGAGACGAAGACGGGTCCCAGGAGAACCGCCGCGGCTCCGAGCTCCCGGATGTACGATACCCACTCAACGGCGTCACGGAGCGTTCGAGCCCCCGCGACGGAACCGTCATGAGGGGAGCGTTCGTGGGGAGCTCCCAGCGTTCCGAGAGGATAGAGGTGATAGATGAGGCCACCGGGCACGGGGGCAGGTTTCTGGTTCTGCATAGGTGCGCTCCGTTGTTCCCTTGTATGCAGGGGCTTCGCTGTCGACGCACGGCGTGTCGCTATCGACAGGCACAAAAAAACCCGAGCAGCCGGTATCGGCGGATCGGGTTAAATCCTGCGGCTGAGAGGACTTGAACCTCCACGAGCTTGCGCCCACTAGCCCCTCAAGCTAGCGCGTCTACCAGTTCCGCCACAGCCGCTTTCCTGTGAGCCCGGAATATAGCACGGCGCCGATTTCCCTGTCAACCGGATTTCGGCGAAGGCGCGATCGCGTCGGAGAGTTCATCGAGGCGTCTTCCAAAGAGGCCCACCGCCTCCCGGATCGGTTCCGGACGGGCCATGTCCACCCCGGCGAGACGCAGTGACTCGATCGGAAAACGGGAACCGCCGGACTTCAGGAACGAAAAGTACGCGTCCCGCTCCGCCGTTCCTCCCGTGAGAACTCGTTGGGAGAGGGCGATCGCGGCGCTGATCCCCGTCGCGTATTTGTACACGTAGAACGCCCGATAGAAGTGGGGGATTCGCAACCCTTCGAGATCGAGAGGTTCCGGGAGGACCACATCGCTTCCAAAGTACGCATCAAGGAGCTCCCGGTACATTCCCCGGAGGCGGTCCACGGAGAGAGCGTTTCCGCTTTCAACGTACTCGTGGACGAGGCGTTCATACTCGGCAAACATCGTCTGTCGGAAGAGGGTGCCGAGCATATCGTCGAGGTGCTTGTTCAACAGATACGCCCGCATTTCCGGGTCGTCGGTTGTCAGCAGGAGATGGTGCATCAACAGCTGCTCGTTGAACGTGCTGGCTACCTCCGCTTCAAAGATCGTGTAGTCGTAATCCTGGAACGGATTGGCCCGAACCGAGTACCAGGAGTGCATGCTGTGTCCTCCCTCGTGGGCGAGGGTGAACATGTCCCTGACGGTATCATCCTTGTAGTTCATCAGGATGTAGGGATCGCCGACGTAACTCCCCGCGGAAAACGCACCGGATCGTTTTCCCTTGTTCTCATAGCGATCGACCCACCCCCCGAGGAGTCCGTTCCTGAGGGTGCTGCAGTACTCGTCGCCCAGGGGCGCGAGGGCGGTGATGATCGTCTCTACCGCCTCATCGTAGCTCCGTGTAGACGATACCGAGGGTACCAGGGGGACCCTGCCGTCGTACACCGCGTAGTCTTCGAGGTTGAGCACCTCTTTTCGAAGGCGATAGTACCGGTGCAGTACCGGAAGCGCTTCTCTGACCGTGGATACGAGGTTGTCGTATACCTCTTCCGGTACGTCGTCGGGAAACAGACGCGAATGCAGTGTCGACGAGTACCCCCGAACCCGGGCGCGGTAGATGTCGAGGGTCACACTGCCGCTGTAGAGAGCGGCAAGGGTGTTCTTGTGGGTGTCGTACTGCCGGTAGAACTGTTCGAACGCCCGGCGTCGAACATCGCGATCCCGGTGCTCCAGGAGAGAGTTGAAGGAAGACTGAGTGAGGGGCCGCGGTCCCTCGGGGGTTTCGATCTCACCGAAATCGATATCAACATCGACGAGGGCACCGAAACTCCGGGTCGCAGTCTGGTTCGCCTCCTGTTGCATCGCCAGGAGTTTTTCCTCTCCCGGAGAAAGCGTGTAGGGACGATACCGGAGGACCTTGTTGAGGCTTGTCACAAATTCGGCAAGGAGGGGATCCTTCAGGAATTCATCGATACGATGTTCCGGAATCTGCTGTAACTCCGGGGCAAAGAAACTCATCGCGGCGGATATCTTCGACGCGATCTGCATATATCGGCTGAACCGCTCCTGGTTGGCACTGTCTCCGGCGTCTTCCGACTGGCGGAGCATCGCGTAATACCCGAGGCGTTCTTCCAGAATTCCGATCTCGACGCTCAGGTCGAGATAGGCACGAAGACGCGCGGCGGAATCGCCGAGAGTACCGGGATACTCTTCGAGAGCGGGAAGGTATCCCGACAGACGTTCAAGATCGGTCTCCCACGCGTCGGGTGAGGCGTACAGTGATGACAGATCCCAGATATCTTCCGTTCGCTGCTGGTCGCGGGTGATGATGTCCATGCCGCGCAGACTAGGAGGTTTTCCGCGGGCTGTCAAGAAAGACCTGCCGCACTCAGACGATACCGGCGCCTCGGGCGAGCATCGTGACCGCCTGGGCGCGGTGTGAGATCCTGTCTTTCTGTGCCTGGGGTATGCGGGATACCGAGGTTTCGTACCGATCGAGATAGACGAGGGGGTCATAACCGAACCCGGTATCACCGGGTATCTCTTCCCGCAGAATCGATCCGTGCCACGTTGCCTCCGCCTGGAGGTACCGTTCGTCGTCGAGGATAAGCACCGCGTTACACACGTAGTGCGCGCTCCGGTCGGGTTGGTCTCTGAGGACCGTGAGAAGGAGGGCGTTGCGATCTCCGTCGTTTTCCGGGGGATCCGGTCGATCCGAGCCGAATCGCGCGGAAAGGACCCCCGGCGCGTTATTCAGAGCGTGAACGCAGATCCCCGAATCATCGGCAAGTACCGGAGGCGGTCCTTGAGGCCATCGATGCTGTATTATCGCTCTGATCTCTTCCGGTGGAATCGATGCGGTCACTCCCGGGGGGGCTGCGCCGTTGAGAAGGCTGTAGAGTCCGCGCGCTTTCGCTATCGAATTATCCGCGAACGTCAACCCTTCTTCGACGACATCGAAAGAGAAGCCGAGCTCCTTCGGCTGTAACAGTTCCACCCCGGCATCGAGAGCGGCGAAAATACCGGTCATCTCGACATATTTATGCTCGTTGTTCGAAGCGAGAAGTATCGTCTGCATCGGCGTCAGGGTACCGTCTCCTCCGCAATAACTCAAGACGATAGTTCAGTCGGGCCACGGCGGAGTCGACGGTGCCTTTCGGGATACCGAGGAGACGACCGATCTCCTCATGGCTGAGGTGGATCTTGAGTCGCTCGAGGCGGTTCCGGTAGTGGTTCCACCGTCTCCGGTGAAAACGGTACCGTTCGATCGCACCGCAACGGGCCGGCGATTCCGGATCTTCCCGCACAAGGCGCTGGGCGTATTGCATCTGAAAATAGTGCCGGTTGCGTTGATTCCGGAAGTACCGGCGCCGGGCGATCAGCGGAGCGTTCCGATCATCGATAAAGCTACGCACCGCAAACACAAAGGAGGCGGGGATCCGCAACGCCTCGGCATACCGGTTTGCCTCCGAATCGTCAAGAAGTGGAAGGTTTTTGCAGAACGCGATCAACACCTGACGCCGGACCGCGTCGCGCATGCGTGTGTTGCAAAGACACGCGACGTCTTTGAGGAAACGCGGCTCCTCGCAGGAAAGAAACGGTTCGTACGACTCTCCGACAACCGGTGCCTCCGCGACGGAGAGGACGTCGTCGATCTCCGGAACGAGGAGTTCAAGGAATCTCCGGCGTCGTCGTGTGTGACGCTGCGTCCGACAGAAGTAATGGACGCTCACCGTGACGTAGGCTTCGAAGGAAGATCCCTGGTCATTGTAGCGCTCGGGAAGTGTTGCCAGCCGAGGATAAAACTCCGCGACGGCGTCATAACTGTCCTCCGGTTTGAAGTGAAATACCCGAACAAATAACTCCCGTACAAAACCACAACAGATCTCGATCAATTCCTCCCGGCTGAGAGAGCCTTCAGAAAACCGACGGTACGCACCATTTAACGAGACCATACGCGAAACCTCCATTCAGCATATGCAAGTCAGCATTTGCAAGAGGCGTGCCGCAACCTGCGACGACGGATAGCGAGTTCTTCTGTTACAGATCGTTACAAGAGGTGGGCGAGGCGGGAACGCAGGCGATCGAGAAAGAAGGGAAGCGAATCCTTCACAAACGCACCGGATGCGTTCGCGTGTCCGCCACCGCCGAATTCGGTAGCGAGGATTCCGACGTCGATGTCGCCGACGGAGCGAAAGCTCACCGTGCAACCCTCCTGTTTCTCTTTCGCTACGGCGATCATCTCGACGTGCTCGACGGACAAGAGCAGTTGATAGAGGGCATCCGAATCGCGACGGGTGCCGAGTTCCCGTTCGTCCACCTGCGTCTGATAGGTGAGCAAGACGCGGCCACCGCCGAAGCGTTCGACCCGTTCCAGCATCCGGCCGATGAGACGGCGGCTCTCAAAGGAGCGTCCGCTGGAAAGATGTCTGTCGGCGTTCCGGGGCGACGCACCCGCCTCGGAGAGGAGGGTTGCCGTACGAAACGCCGTCGTTTCCCCTGCGTCAAGGAACCGGAAGAAACCGGTGTCGGTGACGAGACCGAGAAAGAGTAGGGACGCTTCATCGCGGTCGAGATGGTATCCGAGTTGAACGATGAGGGATGCGACGAGGATCGTTGTCGCCGGTACTTCGGGATGGACGAATCGGACGTCTCCGAAATCGGTACCATTTGCGTGGTGATCGATTACCAGAACGGGCAGATCGTCGACAAACCGTGCGAGGTCTCCCAGTCGCTCCGATCCGGAGCAGTCGACGATGATCGCCGCCGGCTTCCGTCCCAGATCCTTTATCGTGATGCGGGAGACGAAGTCATCTTTGTACTGAGCGATCTCCTGCCGCTCGAAAGGCCCCGGATTGGCGGGTTGTACTCTGCGTCCGTGGCGTTCAAGCATCGACGCAAGGGCGAGCTGGCTCCCGACGCAGTCTCCGTCCGGCTCCCTGTGTCCGAGTACAAGAAAGCCGGAATGATTCTCGAAGAAATCGAGGACATCCTGTGACGCGGGAACGATCGGGTGGGTTTCCACAAATACCGGAGAGATCAGTAATCGATCTCTAAGGTCTCGATCGCAAACTCGTCGGAGAGATCCTCCCCGCCCGGGAGGGCTCCCCAGCTCCGGTGGGTTGGATCGTTGTGTACGTAGAGACGAACGTGGCTGAATTCGCCGTTTTCGTAGAACACAACCATGTACGGCACGCTTCGATGGCCGCTCCGCTCGAGAGACCCTTTCCCCTCGGCGTTGGTGAACCAACGGCCCGGGAGATACACTTCGCCGGGATACAGGTCGCTTCGATTATAGATCACTTTGTAACCCTCGCTGTGGGGATACACGCGCTGCACGTATACGGTTACCGCAAGGAGGTTTGTCTCTTCATCGGAATTCTGGTCCTGCCCAAACGCCGTCGGCGCGGCAATGAGAAGTACAAACAGAATCGCCAACACGCTTCGGATCTTCATGAAAAAATAGTACTATGCGAGACCGAGGGTTGCAAGCATTATAGCTTTGATCGTGTGCTTCCGGTTCTCAGCCTGGTCGAACACACGAGACTGGGGACCGTCGATCACCTCCGCGGTCATCTCGTTCCCCCGAACTGCCGGAAGGCAGTGGAGAAAGATCGCCTGCGGAACCCGAGCCATCAGATCACCGGTGACCTGGTACGGACGCAACGGTGCGATCAGCTCCTCCTCGTGCTCCTCGTCGCCCATCGAAACCCAGACATCTGTATAGACCACATGGGTATTCCGGTCGATCGCCGTCGGATCGTGCTCCACCGTTACGGAGCCGCCGCTCTGTTCCGCGTATTCCTGTGCCCGGGTTACATACTTCGGATTCGGGGCGCGTTCCGGAGGGCACACGACGGTGTGGTGCATCCCCATCTTTACCGCCGATAGCATCAGGCTGGTGGACACGTTGTTGTGCCCGTCGCCGATATATACCATCTTGAGCCCTTCGAGACCTTTCATATGTTCCTCAACGGTCATCAGGTCCGCCAGGGCCTGGGTCGGATGGAACATATCGGTAAGCCCATTGATAACGGGTACCCCCGAGTACTCGGCAAGAACCTCAACCGCCCGCTGTTCGAAACCGCGAAATTCGATGATATCAAACATGCGTCCGAGAACGCGGGCTGTGTCCTCGATCGTCTCTTTCGCCCCAAGCTGGATATCCAGACTCGAGAGGAATACCGGATGTCCCCCCTCTTCTCCGAAAGCGGTCTCGAAGGCAGCACGAGTACGGGTTGATCGCTTTTCGAAGATCATCGCCAGGGTGTATCCGGCGAACCGTGATTTCCGGGTGCCGTCGCGACGCTCCTGTTTGACGGTGTGGGAAAGATCGAGAAGAAGACGGATCTCCTCCGCCGTGTAGTCGGTAAGGGTCAGGAGTGACCGGCCTGCCAAAGATGTCATCGATACCTCCGGGCGCGTCCATTTCGGGTATGAATGTCAGTATAGTGATTACCCTTCGAGGTCACAACCGGTTACTCCGAAGGAAGGAATATCTCTTCCGGGAGGGTGGCAACGGAGCGCAGAAAGACGAAGTCGATCCCGCTTTTCACATCCTTCGGAAGCGCTTCGAGATCGTAGCGATTGCCTTCGGGAAGGATAACGCGGTGAATAGCTCGGCGTCGTGCGGCGAGGATCTTTTCCTTTAATCCACCGATCGGCAGGACGCGGCCGCTCAGCGTGATCTCCCCGGTCATCGCCGTGTCGCTCCGGCACACTCGCCCGGAGAGGGCGGACAGGAGGGCGGTAAACATCGTAATTCCCGCGGAGGGACCGTCTTTCGGAATCGCTCCCTGGGGCACGTGGATATGGATGCTCGTGTTCGAGCGGTCGTGTTCAACGCTGAGGGTCTCGCTGTGGGCCAGGATATAACTCAACGCCGCCCGGGCACTCTCTTTCATGACATCCCCCAGACTGCCGGTGAGCTGGAGTTCCCCGGACCCCGGTAACATTGCGACCTCTACCGGAAGGACAACGCCTCCGTTTTCCGTCCAGGCGAGACCGTAGACAACTCCCGGATGGGTTATCTCGCCGTCCCCCTC
>JBKHFT010000013.1:0-34134 GCA_046540055.1 Alkalispirochaeta sp. | reverse complement strand
ACCGATCCGGTGGTGGGATACCTCTCGGACCGGACGGATTCACGCTTCGGACGCCGGCGCCCGTGGCTCTTCGTCGGTGCCTGGCTGACCCTGGGATCGCTGATTGTGATGTTCACCGCCCCTCCGGCGATGGTCGCCGCCTCGAGGGCTGCCCTCTTCGCCTGGGTCGCGATCGCGAACTGTCTTCTCAACACAGGATACACCTTTATCAACATCCCCTACGGGGCGATGACTCCGGACCTCACCGACGACTTCCACGAACGAACGATCGTCAACGGCTGGCGGATGACCTTCGCGGTGGTAGGTACCTTTATCGGCGCCGGGGCGGTTCTGCCTCTCGTCGTCACGTTTGGCGGTGGTACCTCCGGATGGACCGGTATGGCCGGGGTGATCGGGTCGATCATCGCGACCACCACCCTCATCGTCGTGGCGACGGTGCGCGAGAAGCCCCGGGGCGACCGGATCTCCCAGCCCGGCGTTCTACAATCCTACATCGAGGTTCTCGGCATCAAGCCGTTTCTCCTGGCGATCATTCCCTGGGCGCTGCACATCACCGGGGTCAACATCCTCCAGGGAGCGTTGCTCTATTACTTCCGCTTTATTTACGGAGACGAGGCGGCGTTCCAGATCGCGCTGCCGATACTGTTGACGAGCGCGATCATCTTCATCCCGATCTGGGTGCGCGTCTCCCGGACGATCGGAAAACGGGCGAGCTACAACATCGGGATGTCGATCTTCGCCGCCTCGGTGCTCCTCTTTTTTGTGGTAGGCCATCTCAACGGCCCCGTCGTCGCCTATGTGATCATGTTGATCGCCGGTACGGGGTTCGCGACACAGTACGTCATGCCCTTTTCAATCGTTCCGGACGTCGTCGAGTATGACTACGCGGAGACCGGGTACCGCCGGGAGGGGGTGTTCTACGGGCTCTGGACCTTTCTCTCAAAGATCGGACAAGCGGTCGGGATCGCCATTAACGGCATCGTCCTGTCACTGTTCGGGTATCGCGAAGCGGTCGCCGGGGTGGCTGCGACGCAACCGGATTCGGCACTGATCGGGATCCGCCTGATATCGGGGCCGATACCGGCGTTTTTCTTCATCATGGGCGTGCTGATCCTGCGGCACTATCCGATCACCAACCAGTATTACCAGGAGATCCAGGAGAAGATCCGCCGGAGGGAATCGGCGGCTTCCTAACGCTCGCACCCTTCGACACGGTCCCGACCGTTCTTCTTCGCCGTGTACAGCGCTCTGTCGGCGACGGCAACGAGGGTGTCCGGCGTGTCCTCGCCCTCGGGGATCACCGAACACGCCCCGACGCTGACGGTGATCCGATCTACCCCGGAGACAAGGGGATTCTTCTTGATCGCCTCGCGAATCCGTTCGGCGATCTGCATCGCCCCGTCGATCGGCGTATCGAAGAGAAGCGCCACGAACTCTTCCCCGCCGTAGCGAGCGATAAAATCGGTATGCCGGGAGACCACCGATTCGCAGACCTGCGCGGTGTTTGCCAGAACGTGGTCACCGACGATGTGACCGTAGGTGTCGTTGAAGTGTTTGAAATGGTCGACGTCGATCATGAGCAACGCGATCGGTCGCGCCGATCTCCGCGCCCGGAACCACTCTTCCTGGAGCCGACTGTCGAAGTATCGTCGATTGAACAGCCCCGTCAGGGCGTCGCGAACGCTCAGCCGCTCGAGCTCCCTGTTTGCCCGCTCCAGCTGGGCGTTCGCGTATTGAAGGTCCTCGTTTTTCTCGGCGAGGATCCGCGCCGTCCGCCACCGGAGGGCACCGACGATCAGCACGATCGCGATCACTCCGTAGAGAATGAACGCCCACCACCGCCGATACCACGGGGCAATTATCGTCACACCAACCGACGCGGGGGTATCGGTCCAGACGCCGTCACCGTTCGCCGCCCACGCCCGAAACTCGTACTCCCCGGGGGGAATGTTTGTATACGTCGCGAAGTTGCGGGTTCCCGCGTCGATCCGCTCCCTGTCAAACCCTACGAGCTGGAACGCGTAGCGGTTACTGTCGGGGGACTCGAAATCAAGCCCGACAAACTCGAAACTGAAGAAGCTGTCATCCGGTCCCAACTCCACGACGGAGTCGTTGAAAGAGTGCCGGTTCGGCGCGATCGACCGCTGGAACACCTGGATATCGACGATCTGTACCGACGGCGGATGGGTGTTTTGAAGCGCCACGGACGAGTCGATACGGGTGATCCCGTGACTGCCGCCGAACAGGAGGGTTCCGTCCCTATCTTTCAGTGCACCGTTCTGAAACTCGCTTCCGTGCAATCCGTCTCTCTCATCAAGAACATCCACGATCTCCTGTTCTACATCGTACGCCGAAAGCCCCTGCTGCGTTCCCAGCCAAAGGCGCCCGTCGCCCCCTTCGAGTATCGAGAGCACCGAATTGTCCGAGAGGCCGTCGAGTTGTGTGACATGCGTGAACGTTCCGGTATCGCGGTCCAGCCGGTTGAGACCTCCCGAGACGGTACCGATCCAGAAGTTGTTCTTCCCGTCTTCGAAGAGAACGCGAACGGTGTTACTCGTAAGACCGTCGGCGTTGTCCGGATCGTATCGATACACATCGAACGTCTCCGTCTCGGGATCGAAACGGTTGAGGCCACCATTCGTCGCGATCCACAGATCGTCTCTGCTGTCGACGAACAGATCGTACACAAGATTGTCCGAAAGGGAACGGGGATCGCCGGACTCGCTCTGAAACACCCGGGTTTCTCCCGTATCGAGATCGACCCGGGTCAGCCCTCCCCGGTAGGTACCGATCCAGAAGTAGCCGTCGGCGTCTTCGATGACCTGGTAGATGATCTCACCGGAGTATTCCACACCGGGGTATACGTGGGTACCCCAGGTAAGGAACCGTTCGTTCTCCTCGTCAAACAGCTGGAGCGCCTCGTTGTTTCCGATCCACAGGCGTCCCTTCGAATCCTCGTAGATCACGGTGATGATATCGTTGGCGGACGCGTAGGGATCGGAGGAGTCTGCGGTGTATCGGACCCATCGACCCTTCCCCTCGTCGTAGCGCGCAAGACCACCGCCGTACAGACCAACCCAGAGCCGATCCCGGGAATCGCGATAGATCACGTTGATCTTACCCCCCGGAAGTGAATCGGGATCATCCGGATCGTGGTAGAAGGCGCGGAAGTTCCGTTGCCGGGGACTCATGTAGTGCAGACCACCACCGTTGGTACCGACCCAGACGATACCGCTCTGGTCCTCGAAGAGGGAATACACCACCGGCGAAACGAGATTGTCCGAGGTATCCGCCGAGAATGCGTATTGCGTTCCCTCCGGCGTGACCGCAAACAGTCCGCCTCCCCACGTACCGGCCCACAGCGTTCCGTCGGAGCCGGGAAGGACGGTGTACACCCGGTTGTCGGCGAAGCGGATCTCTTCGAACGTTTCGGCGTCGAGATCGACACGAACGAGGCCGCCTTCATCGGCGTCATTCCCCCACGTACCGAGGAGCAAACGCCCCGGGGACTCCTCCCGGATCGCCATCACGAAGGGAGAGCTCCATCCGAAATCAACCCTCTCGAGTTCCCGGGTCTCCCGGTTCCAGCGGGAGAGTCCCGCATAGGTACCCACCCAGAGGTCGTTCCGGGAATCGAGAAAAAGAGCCCGGACGACCTCGCTTTCCGTCGGGATCCGCTGGAAGGTACCGTCGTCGTTCATCCGGTTCAGGCCGTTCTGGGTACCCACCCACAGATCGTGGTCGGGGCCTCGGGAGATCGCGATCACCACATTGTCCGTGAGGGAGGTCGGGTCCTCCGGGTCGTGGGCGTAAGTCGTGATTCCCGCTTCTCCGAGGACCATCCGTGCAAGGCCGCGATAGGTACCGACCCAGAGGTAGTCGTGGCGGTCGCAGTAGTAGATCGTCTGAATCAGGTCATGTGGAAGGGAAGTGGTATCGAACGGAACGTTCTGGTACCGCTCAAACCCTCGCCCGTCGAAGCGAGCCAGGCCGCCCTGCGTTCCAAACCAGAGGAAGCCCCGGGTGTCCTGCTGAATCGACGAAACCGCGTGATGCGGAAGCCCGTCGGAACGGTCGATCAGGTTGATACGTGGCCTCTGTCCGCCGGTAAAGAAGTCCTGAGCGACGACACGACCGGTCGGTACCGCAAGAAAGAGAACCGTACACACCAGGAAGCACACGCCGGGAACCGTTACCGTTCGCATCAGTTCCCAGTATAGTGGGTTTTCCTCCACTGATGGTAGCGTTGATATAACGAACGATAGAGGGATCGTCCCAGAGCGGTACGAAATCGGTCGCGGCTGGTCTCAAAAAACTCTTCAAGTCCGGGAAAATCGGGAAAATCCGCCGCCCGCTCACGGGGATCGTAACGGGCGCCCTCCTCGTAGACCACCGCCTGGAGACACATATCGACGAGGTTCATATCCCGGACGAATCGCGATTCCCGTGTCGTTCCCGCTTCGTACTCGTACCAGAGCTCCGCGATCCCGGTGATTCCGGTGACACCCGGCAGCACCGGTTCTCCTTCCCGTTGGAGCCCCTCCGGTATCTCCGTCAGACGCCGGATCGCCGCCTCTTCCCGACGATGTTTCTCCTCCATGGTGACCGTCGTCGCCTCCGACAGCGCCCGCCGGGGAATATCCCCGGTTTCCGCCTCCGCGAGATCATGGACGAGGGCGATCGACAGCACCCGTTCCCGATCGAGGGGAGCGTCGGGTTCCGTCGCGAGGGGCAGGAAGAGCAGGGCAAGAAGTGCGGTCCCCCAGGAGTGATCCGCTACGGACTCGGGTTCGGTTATTCCCCGCAGAACCCAGCCGGTACGCCTGAGGTCTTTGAGCCGGTACAAGGTTGCCGCCCGCTGAATCAGGAGTTCTGCGGTACCGTTGTGTGGATCGGACATACCGGAACGGTACACGCCGGGGATTCATACAATCAACAGCGTTGCTTCAAACATTTTTCACAGGTCACTACGATCTTCATTGTGAGGGAACCGAGGTCGTATCCGGCGGATGAAAACCGCCGTGCCCGTCGGGATCCCCTGCCCGTCAAAAGGGACGCTCCCCCGGGAAAGGACTTTGCTGGTAGAATCGAATGGTCGTGTCAATCCTCGTTGTAGAAGACGAAGTCGAACTGAACCGGATGATCTCCGACTACCTGCGAACCAGAGGTTACACCGTTCGACAGGCCTTCGACGGCCCCTCTGCGATTCGGGAGGTATTCCGGACCCCTCCCGATCTCGTGATCCTCGATCTCAACCTGCCGCGTCTCGGAGGGCTCGAGGTTGCCCGAACCGTATCGGAGCAGGTGTCGATTCCGATGATCGTCGTCAGCGCCCGGGGCGAGGAGGAGGACCGCCTGGCGGGTTTTGATGCCGGGATCGACGACTACGTGGTAAAACCCTTCAGCCTCCCGGAACTGGCGATGCGGATAGCCGCAGTACTGCGTCGAACCGAGCGCTCCCGGGTCGGTGAGAACGACGATCGCGTCGTTGCAGGTTCCCTCGTCATCGACACCCGCCGCCGCAGCGTACTCGTGGGAAACGCCACCGCTAATCTGACGGCGGCGCAATACGCGATCCTTCTCGCCCTCGCCAGGGAACCGGGACGAGTGTTCACCCGCCTGCAACTCCTCCAGACGTTCCAGGACCACGCGTTCGCCGGATACGAGCGCACCGTTGATGTCCACATCGGGAAGATCCGCAAACAGATCGAGGCGGACCCGGCTTCGCCGAAACGGCTGATCACCGTGTGGGGTGTCGGGTATCGCCTGGAGGCGGTGTGAAGGGGGGACTCACCGGGCGCCTCGTGATCAGTCACGTCGCGGTCGCTCTTGTGGCGGTACTCGTGTTCGCGTCGGTAATCATCACCGCCACGGGACGACAGGCGGTAGAAGCGGGAGTGCGCGTCGATCGTGCGACGGCGTATCGCCTCGCGCCGTGGATCGAGGAGTATCTTCGGCGGAACGGGACGTGGGGGGGACTCTCCCGGGCGATCACACCTCGACGGGACGGTCGATCGGCACCACAACCACCGGGGATGCCGATGATGCACATGCCGCCGATGGCAGAATCCCGGCGAGGCGTCCAGATCGGACAACTCCTTGACCGTCCCTTCGCGATTACCGACCGTACCGGCCGGATCGTCTTCCGACGAGGGATTCCGGAGGACGCATCGATCCCCCCTCTGAACCCGGCGGAGGGTGTCCCGATACGCCTCGGAGAGGACGTCGCGTTTGCCCTCTTCGTCGGCGGAATGATCGAGGAACAGCGAAACCCCCTGTCGGCGATCGTGTATCGCAACATGCTCCGGGCGAGCGCCCTTGCGGGAATCGTGCTCCTCGGTACGGTCGTCGTGGTGAGCATCTTCTGGGCGCGTCGGTTTCTGCAGCCGATCACGGCGGTACGGGAGGGAGCGGAGGCGTTAGGAGCGGGACGGTACGATCACCGCGTTACCGTACCACCAGGGGATCATGAGCTGTCTGTCCTCGCCCGGACGTTCAACACGATGGCGGAGGAGATCGAGCACCAGGAACTCAGCCGACGACGCTTCGTCGGTGACGCCGCCCACGAGCTTCGCACCCCGATCGCGCTTCTCTCGACCCGGGTGGAGATGCTTCGGGACGGTGTCTACCTCGCCGACGACGAGCAGTTCGCTGCACTGACCGAGGACCTTCGCCGGTTGCACCGTCTCGTGGAGGATCTGCAGATTCTCGCCCGCGCCGATGCGGGGCGTCTGAGCCTGTCGATCGACCACATAACGGTATCGGCCCTTCTCGACGAGGCGAGGCGCCGGATCCTTCCTCACGCCGATAATGCGGGGGTTTTCGTGGAGATGCACGCCGACGACGACGCCGTGATCGCCGTCGATTCCGCGCGGTTTCAGCAGATCATGACGAATATCCTCGGAAACGCGATCCGTCACACGCCGCGGGGAGGTACGATCCGCATCGAATCGATCGCGGCGGCGGATACGGATACCGGGGAACCGGGGAAGATCTCAATCGCGGTTGAGGACACCGGGCCCGGTATCCCCCGGGAGGAGCGGGAACGCGTATTCGAGCGCTTCGTACGCCTCGACGTCGGACGCGGCCGCTCCGACGGTGGTTCCGGCCTGGGTCTGGCGATCGCCTCCGAGTACGTGCGCCTCCTCGGCGGGACGATCGCGATCGAGGACCCCCGACACGCCTCCGGGGGCGCGCGGTTCGTTCTTTCTTTCCCGCAAGCCCCTGCGACGCCGTCGTGAACGGTTCGGCGGCGTCCGGCGCCCGGGCCTACTCGTCCAACTCGAGCAGCCCCGACGGCCCCAGTCTCCGGTAGAAGCAACGCCGTCGGTGCCGACCCGCGGCATTAACGGTGTGGCACACCCCGCCTCCCACGGGACGTACCAGGTAGAGCAGCGCGTCCTGATCGCAATCCACGCGAATCTCCTCGATCGCGAGATAGTCGCCGCTGCTTTCGCCCTTCGTCCAGAGGGTGTTTCGACTGGTACTCCAGAACGTCGCGTAGCCGGTCCGGCGCGTCTCCTCGTAGGCGGTCCGGTTCGAATATCCCACCATGAGGACCGCCTTCGACCCGGCGTCCTGAACGACGACCGGCAGCAGACCGCCGCGTTTCTCGAACCGGGGCAGGAGAACCCGCCCTTCTTCGAGGATTCCCGTGACTATCGGAACGCCGCCGATGTCGCGCCGGTACTGCATGCCGTCGAAGTGAACGGTCTGCATCGTGGTATAGGCGCTCCGTCGCGCCGCGTCGAGATCGGGCCCCCAGGCCGTGGCCGCCAGGACCCGCCCGCCGGCGGTAATGAAGCGATCCGGCCCGTCAGGGATCTCCCGGGTCGCATCGATACCGGCGCTGAATATCTGGCTTCCACCGTCGGGAAACGCACCGGGAGGAAGGGTGTCGATCGTGACCGGAACTCCCTTCGTGTACGGTCCCGGATACCCTTCCGAGGCAGCGATCACCGCGCACGCCGCGCCGTCGCGAACATCGAAATGCGCCTCCCGGATCGCATCGGAGAGTTTCCCCGCGGCGAGGCCGGCCATCACCGTTCCGAAATCGCCGTCGATCAGGGGCAGCACCGCCTGTGTTTCAGGATCCCCGAAACGTACGTTGTATTCCAGCGTCTGCGGACCCGCCTCGTCGATCATCAGTCCGATAAAGAGCACTCCCCGAAAGAGCCATCCCCGGGAACGGATCGCCTCCACCGAGGGAACGACGATTTCCGCCTCGATCTGTCGTCGCAGTTCCGGTGAGATCGCAGGATTCGGCGCGATCACCCCCATTCCGCCGGTGTTGGGGCCGGTATTTCCCTCTCCGATCGGCTTGTGATCCTGGGAAGTCGGTAATACGACGTGCCCCGACTCGTCGATCAGGACCAGGATCGACGCCTCAAAGCCGGAGAGCATCCGTTCCACCACTACAACATCACCGGCTTCGCCGAAGAGACGGTCCCGCATGATCGACTCGATCGCCGCTTCCGCCTCACGAAGGGACCGACACACGGTTACTCCCTTTCCCGCGGCAAGTCCGTCGGCTTTGACGACAACCGGGGCTCCAAGCTCATTCACCGCCCGACGGGCGTCTTCGATCGTCGCACAGACCCGAAACTCCGCAGTGGGAATCCCGTGATCGGTCATAAACCGCTTCGCGAACGCCTTGCTTCCCTCGAGCTGTGCCGCTTCCCGGGACGGGCCGACGACGGACACCCCGGTGCGTCGAAGATCGTCGGCGAGCCCCCGCACGAGAGGCTCCTCAGGGCCGATGATCACCAGATCGTAGGCGTCACGCCGGATCTGTTCCGGGGACGGTACCTGCGGCACGACCGAGATCGTGCCCTCCCGGGTCATACCGGGATTTCCCGGAGCGACCGTCACGGATTCGACACTTCTACTCGTTCCCAGACGCCACGCGAGGGCATGCTCCCGTCCGCCGGAACCGATGACGAGAATCTTCACGATGCACCTCCCCCGAGGCGCCGGGAGATCTCCTTCAGAATTCGGCGGTGATTCGACGCGATCTGCCGCGCCCGGGAGGCGGCGCGTCCCGTATATCGCGCCGGGTCGGTGAAGAACGGTTCCGGGTCGTCGCCGGTCAGATCCCGGTAGGTTCCGCTTATCGTCTTCCAGAGCGCTTCGTCCCGCCGGACAACGTCGATCACCGGCACCCCTTCGGCGTCGGCGGTGAGGGTGATTCGGCGCACGAGCTCATGGGCGTCGCCACGTCCCGCCGCCGCCAACAGAATGTACAGAGGCTCCGCAATCACCCGTTTCGCCCCCTCCTCGAGGTTTCGGGCGATACCCTCCCGGTCGACGCGCAGCCGGGCGAGGATCGTCCGCATCCGCTCCGCCGCCGCGACGAATCCGGCGATGAACTCCACGAGAAAGCGACTGGAGGCGGAGTTCGTGAGATCCCGCTGGTGCTCCGAAATCTGGTCCATGAACCATGTCACCGAACGGGGTGCGTACGCTTTCCAGAGGCTCTTCACGTGCTCCGCGTTCCAGGGATTGCGTTTGTGGGGCATCGTCGACGAACCGACCTGTCCCTCCGCGAAGTACTCGGAAAACTCGCCGATCTCGGAACGTTGCAGGTGCCGGAGATCGTCCGCGAGATTCGCGATCACCCCGAAGGCGGTGTTCAGTTCGAGAAAGAGGCGCAGGAGCGGTTCGGGACTGACGATCTGCGTCGCGTGCTCCCCCGCTTCGAGTCCGAGGTCCGCGAGAACGGCTCGTTCCAGCTCCTCCGGATCGGGATGAAATACGCTGGTGGCGTTGTACGCCCCGACGGCGCCGGCGAGTTTGCCCCGAAGCGCTCCCACCCGGGTTTCAATCTCGAGGATCGAGTTCCCCAGGCGCGACAGGTACTCGGCGAGGGCAAACCCTACAGTGATCGGTACCGCGTACTGACCGTGGGTGCGACCGATCGAGACGGTGTCGCTCTCCGCCTCGACAAGGCGGAGGAGCTCCTCCTGGAGTCGGATCAACAGAGGCAGCACCACCGTTCGGATGACATCGCGATACCGGATCGCCGCGGCGGTATCGAGGATATCGACAGAGGTTGCCCCGAGGTGTACGAGATGGGTGATCTCCCGGGGAAGGTGCCGCTGGATCACGTTGACCACGGCGCGAACGTTGTGTCTCGTTGTCTCCTCTTCACGATAGACGTCGGCGGCGACCACGGTCTCCGGAAGCGCCTGGGCGGCGGCGAGGTATTCGTCGCGTCGCGGATCGTCGGCAAGAAGGTATCGTATCAGGTGTTGCAGAAGCACCGCTTCAACGCGGACACACTGCCCAACGGCAGCCTCCTCGCTGAGGTAGTCGGCAAGAGCTTCGAAAAGGTCGGTATTCGCGAGATAGTACCGATGATCGAGGGGAGAGAGGTTCCGGAAGCGAGAGTCCTGGCGCATGGGGCATGATGTGCAGGGGTCGATGCGTTTGTAAAGACCTTCACCGCCGGCCCCTGCCGGCGGGTCCGTCACTCTTGCCGGCCCCCGCCGACGGGTCCGTCACTCTTGCTGCACCCCGCCGCCCTGCATTCGTCGGACCCTTCCGGATGCGGTATCGCCCCGGGTTCCCCGATGATCAACTCCCGTTCGCTGCCTCGAGGGTATGGATCGCGTCAAGAAGGATCTCGTTTACCGGTGTAGCGATACCGGATTCCCGGCCCATCTCCACGACGCGACCGGCAAACATCTCCACCTCCGTCTTGCGACGGCCTTCGATATCCTGAAGCATCGAGGTTTTTCCCTCGGGGGAGAGGGTGTTCACCACCGAGAACCACCGATCGATATCCTCCTCTCTCAGATCGATCTTCCGTGCCACGGCGATCTCGAGGACCTCCCGCATCGCCCGACGCATCAGGTTGCGAGCGCTTTCGTGGGTGTGGAACACCCCGTACGTCGCGCGGAGCACCGCAGACCACTGGTTGATACCGACGTTGAGCATAAACTTGTTCCAGAGCTCCCGATCCATATCGGGCGGCGTCTCCCAGGGAATCTCCGCGGCGTCGAAAAAGCGTTGCATCCCCGCGACACGAGGATCCGGCGACACGGGATCGTTTCGCCGGCGTCCAAACACCACCACTCCCAGACGGGTGTATCGAACGGCGGAACCTTCCCGTACCGCATCCATCCCTTTTACCATACAGTGCAACACCCGCCCGGTGTCCGTCGATTCCTTCCCGCTTTCGACCATCGACGTCGTATCGGCGACATCCCCGGCGCCACCGGTCCCCCTTTCGTCCGCTGCAAGAGGTTCGCCCAACGCCTCGGCCATCTGTCGTTCGCTGTCGATCCCGTTCATCACCGAGATCAGCGTCGTATCCGGCCCGCTTACCGAGCTGAGGCGGTTAGCCACCCCCGGCAGATGCTGGTCCTTGAGAGCGACGAGAATCCGACTCGGAACCGGTGCGGTGCCACCGACGTCGCTCCACCGCACTACCGGAACGTCCAGGAGTTCATCGTTGACGGTGACGCCGTCGCGTTCCAGGCGAACTGCCCGCTCATCGTCGACAAGAAACGCAACGGGGAGCCTCCGTCGGGAGATCTGTGCCGCATACATCGCTCCCAGCGCTCCGGCACCAAGAATATACGTGTAGTTGTCTTTACCTTTCATCGGCCACATGCTACACGTCCCGGCGTTTTTCTGGTAGGTTCTGCCGAATGATTCCCATTACGATCGTGACTGGATTTTTGGGCGCCGGGAAGACCTCATTGATCGCTCACCTTCTCGACTCGACGGCGGGTCGGAGGATCGGCGTACTGGTAAACGACCTTGCCCGGGAAAGCGTAGACACCGCGTTTCTCAACGGCGGTGAGCATATTGAGACGAGAGATTCCGAACTCCTTCGGGCGATCCCCGGGGGGCGGGTCGGAGCGGGGCGCCGGGACGCATTGATCGACGAGATCGTCTCCCTCCTGGATCTCGATGACCCGGTAGAGGCGATCGTTGTAGAGACCTCCGGGAGCTCCCCGGTCCTGGAGTTGCAGGACGCGTTGTCCCGTGACCCCGCTCTGGCGGGACGGGCAACACTGGACACGGTAATCACTCTGGTGGACACCTCTACATACGCCGGGTTTCGTCGGGATCCGCAGCTCCAGCCGCTCCTGGCGGATCAGCTCGTCGCGGCGGACCTGATCGTTCTGAACAAGTACGACCGCACCGGGTACTGGCGGCGGCGGGGAACGCGAAAAAGCGTTGCAAAGATCAACGGAAACGCCGTGATCGGTACCGCGGAGTTCGGCCGCCTTCCCGCCGACGAAATTATCGGAACGGGACGAAGATCCGCATTTTTCGAGCGGTCGGGACTCGCGTCGACGGCACGAACCCTCCTGGAGAGGGCGGCGAATCCGAATTTCCGCCCTCTCCTGGCGCGAGTTCTCGACGACCCCCGCCCATTCCACCCGGAACGTCTCGATCAGTGGCTCAACGGGGAGTGGCCCGGTATCATCCGGATCAAGGGATTCGCCTGGATCGCCACCGACATGGACCACGTGTACGTCGTCGATGTCGCCGGGTCGCAGCGCGAGATCGGGATGGAAGGTACCTGGTATGCCGCACTTCCCGAGGATGAGCGCCCTCAGGACCGGGAGATCGTCGACGCGATCCGGAACGGACCGTACGGCGACCGACGCCAGAAGATCACCGTTATCGGTGTTCCCGACGCGGTAGAACGGGAGCTTCGAAATCTTCGGGCGTGTATGCTGAGCGGACCGGAGCTTGATCGTGGCCCCCGGGAATGGCGCAACCTCCCCGATCCGGTACGCCCCCGATTCAACATGGTGGAACCCACCGATGAGTCCGATGCGCTCCTCGATACCGACACAACGGCCAACGCGCTCCTCCAGACCGACGCGGCGGACACAACCGCCGGGGACGATCCGTCTCCCCCCACCGACGCGGCCACTGCGGACGAACCGTCCAGGACGCGGTAAGAGTCAGTCGAGGTAACGCGCCTTACTCTCGAGGTGTTCCCCGAACGTCCGGGAGAGAACGATCTCCCGGGTCGGCTTATGGAGAAAGAACAGATAGTCGTGTGACGCAGGTTCCACGGCGGCCCTGATAGCCGGGAGACCGGGGTTACCGATCGGTCCCGGCGGGAGCCCCTCGTTTTCGTAGGTGTTGAAGGGGTGTTCCACCTCGGTATCGGCGAAGGTCGGCTGCAGCATGTTCGTCCCGAGAATGTAGTTCACCGTAGCATCCGACTCGAGGCGCATCCCGACCCGTAGCCGGTTCCGGAACACCCCCGCCACGGCGGGCATCTCCTGATCGTGGGCGGCCTCGTGCTGCACGATCGATGCCAGGGTCAGCACCTCGTGCAGCGTTTGTCCCTGCCGTTCGATCTCGGCGAGAAGCCCGGCATCGATCTTCTGATGAAAATTCTCCAGCATCCGGCGAACGATACTCTGCGGTGTGCTGTTCGGGAATATTCGATACGTATCCGGAAAAAGATACCCGTCGAGGATCGTATTCGGCTCGAGACCCGCGAGGAGCGGCAGATCCCGATAGGCATCCTGCATCACCACCGCCTGCTGAAACTCTTCCTTCGTGAACAGCCCCTGCCCTTCGAAATAGAGCTCGATATCGTTTGCACTCCAGCCCTCGGGTATCGTCACCGTCAGTTCGTCGAAGACGGCGTCACCGTTCACGATCCGCGTGAGCACCTCCGCCGGCGCCATGCGGGAGTCGAGAAGGTATCGCCCCGCCTGAAGACGCCCCGCGTACCCCCTCCACCTCCCGTAGAGCTCGAGGGCGGGGGCCCACCGGACAAGCCCTTGCCGTTCGAGATCGCGCGTAACGGCTCGGAGCCCGCTCCCCGGCTGTACCTCGAACAGAACGGGCTCGCTGCCGGGTACACCCTGTGGTGATGAGGAGGAGGTCACCGTGTCGTAGAGGAACCATCCTCCTGCCGCAACGAGGAGGAGCAGAACAACCGATAATCCGAGGGCGATCGTGACAATGCGTTTCATTCGGCGAAAGAGTACGCAGATCACTCCCGTTGCGACAAGACGAAGGCCGGAGTATTCTGTCGGTACCGATGAGTTTCAAGACGGTGATATATGGACATTCCCGGGGTTATCGCACTCTCGCACTCTTTTCATCGGTAGCGCTCGTGCTGTCGGCGTCGCTCTTTCTTGGACGGACCCCGGTAAACGCCGTTGCAGCGGCAGGTACCGTCGGGTTCGGTGTTCTTTCGGCGTACGCGTGGCGTCGCGGTCTCCGGACGATAGACGTGCTCCATATCGCCGAAGACGGGTTTATCCTCACCGACCCCGCTCAGGCGTTCGGACTCATTCGGTACGAAGAGATCGAAGAGCTGCGGATATACGCGCTCCACGAGAACCCGATGATCGGAATCCGCCTTGCCGAACCGGACCATATCCGTCGCCGAGGGCCGGCGATTACCCGGGTACTCATCAAGCCGGTGTGGCGGCTGAGACATTATCAGATCGTCACGGAGATATCCGAACTCAACGACCAGGTGGCAGCGATCCGCAGTGTGGCGGTGCGTATGGGCATCCCCGTCCGGAGCGAGCTCCTCTAACGGTCATTCCGAGTCTCACGGTCATCCCGAGGCGCCGGGGAACGCTTCCCGGAGATCTCGTCGATCTCGAGGACCAGTACAGTCACCGCCCCCAGTGCGCGGTCCGGGAGGTCCCAGTCGCTGCGATCGGTGTACTGAGCCATGATCGCCGTCATACCTAATCGTTTCTCGTCGACCGACCGGAGGAAGGTGAATCTTCCCGTGCCCATCACGCTGGAATAGTGCATCGTGAACCGGCACGCCTCGTCGGCAACGACAAGCTGGTGGTCGGTTTCGATCACGAACGCCGCCCGCGGGTCTTTCGCGATACGATCGATCTTTCTCCCTCGAGAGGCGGAGTGAAAGAAGAGCGCGTCTCCACCGTTCCACCGTCCGTACCCGTAGTTGAGGGGTACCACGTACGGAACCGGCTCATCATTGAGGGCGACCCGACAGACCGTTCCTCGACGGAGGATATCCTCGATCAGGCGCCTGTCGGTGATCTCTTTGTCGCTCCGACGCATTGTGTACATAATAGAGATAGATACCACACCGACCGAAGGTTCACAGGGTCGGAGACGCCACGTCCCGTCGAGGGTATCAGGTACCGCCGAGCCACCGGTACAGGGTTCTCCGGGAAACTCCGAGGAGCCGTGCCGCTTCCGACTTGTTCCCTCCGGCACGCCGCACCGCGTCGAACGCGGAGCGTCTGGACCGATCAGCACCATCGAACACCGAAGGTTCCACCGGAAAAAAATCTTCGGGGACACTCCTCACCCCTCGATCCCGCTCCGGATCCCCCCGATCCCGAGGGTCCACGAGTTCTATCTCGTCCCCCTCGAGAACCGCCGCATCTTCAAGGAGGGCACATCGGGTCAGAACGTGTTCCAGTTCCCGTACGTTTCCCGGCCAGCGATACCCTCGCAGGCGAGCAAGGAACCGGTCGGTTACGCCGAGAAGCTTTCGATCCACCGTTGCGCTCAACCGGGGTAAAAGGTGGCGCAACAGGATCGGGAGATCGTCGGGGCGGTCCCGTAGCGGCGGGATCGTGATCACCATCGCACTGATCCGGTAGTAGAGGTCCGCCCGAAACCGGCCGTCCTGAACCTCCCGGAGGAGATCGTGATTGGTGGCCGAGAGAATTCGTACATCGACCCGCGTCGGACGCTGCCCGCCGATCCGTACTACTTCACCCTGTTGAATCACCCTGAGCAGCGCCACCTGCCCCCGCGGTGACAGGTCCCCTATCTCGTCGAGGAAGAGAGTTCCGTGGTTGGCCAGTTCGAACTTGCCCTTTCGCCGTTCGTCGGCGCCGGTAAACGCTCCTTTTTCGTATCCGAAGAGCTCGCTTTCGACCAGAGTATCCGGGATCGCGCCGCAGTTCATCGTGATGAACGGCATCTCCCGGCGACGACCTTCCCGATGAATACTTCGGGCAACGATCTCTTTCCCCGTCCCCGTTTCTCCGAGGATCGACACCGGAACGTCCGTGGGTGCGACGCGACGGACCAGATCGCGAATCCGCCGAATTCCCCGGGAGTCACCGACGAGCTCCGTCGCGGTGATTCCCCGGGTTGCACCGGAACCCGTCGTCGCTTCCACGGCGGTCGGCCGTGAGATCCCTTTCAATCGCTGGATCGTTGAATCGACGATTGCGTTTACGGGGATCCGTTCAAATGCGGAACCGCCGGCGTATCCGTGGACCGGCACCTCTCGGAGAATCTCCTCCAGATCGACGGGTTGCGTAATCGTCCCGCCGAAGAGGAACGAAAGCGGCTGTGGTGTGTATCTCTCAACGATGCGCCACATCGCAGCCACCGTCGTGATCGCATGGCGGATGCGATTCCGCTTTTCGACGGTATCCTTGATCGCCCGGGTCAGTCCCACGTTCAGAATCAACCCATCCACACCGGCGTCGCAGAAACTCTGCACCTCCTCCGCGGTCAGGGCGAACCCGAATACGGCAAACCCCGCTCGCTGCGCGGAGACGAGCATCTCCCGTTCCGTCTCGTGGGTAAGGCCCTGATCTTCCAGGATCCACCGCATCGTTCCGTCGACGAGGCCCGTTGCGGGCCAGTTGGTGATCGCTTCGATCCCGAGCCTTCGATAGCGACGCAACCGTTCGTCCGTTGGTACGATCGGATCCGACGCCATCAGTCCGGCAACGACGGGCACCTGCCCTGAGTGGGGCAGAATATGGCGGAGAAGGAGCTCCTCCGTCTGATCGTTGGCGTTGCCGTAGGGGAGGAACGAGCCCAGGGAGCCGATACCGGAGGTACGGTAGACCCCCGCACTGAACACGAAAAACAGGTCCGCCCCGGCGGCGGCGGCGGTCGCGGTGATGTGTCCCGAGCCGGGTGAGACGCCGATGAGTGGGCGCTCCGGGGATGCCCCTGTCAGGACCTTCCGGATGAATGGATGCTGAACCGACATGATACGTCGGCAGTGTAACATGTTGTATCCATCTGCGATACAATGACGGCACACATTCGACACACAGATGACACAGAACCGATCCGCCGGCGTACGTCGGTTTCTCCTCCCCGGTACCGCGATGGTGAAGACTTCCGCCGTATTTCTATCTCTAGCGGTCAGTTACGCGATCAGGGCGCAGGATTTGTTCGCACACCACCAACAGCAGAGGGATCGGCACAGAGTTTGCTTTATACCATCAGCCGGCTCCAAGCGCATTCGGCACCACACACAGGCACCATTCAGGAAGGAGGAAACGATGAAGAACAGAACCGACCGGTCGGCGATTCTCGCCGAACTGCGGGAGAAGGTACACAAGCGAATTCCGATCATCGGGGGAGGAGCAGGAACCGGAATATCCGCGAAATCCGAAGAGGCCGGTGGAATCGACCTGATCGTGATCTATAACTCGGGCCGGTACCGTATGGCGGGCCGTGGTTCCCTCGCGGGATTGATGCCCTACGGCAACGCGAACGAGATCGTAAAAGAGATGGCCCGTGAAGTGATCACCGCGGTGAAGCACACCCCCGTTCTCGCCGGGGTGAACGGCACCGATCCGTTCATGCTGCGTCGCCATTTCCTGCAGGAACTGAAGGATCTTGGATTCGCGGGGGTCCAGAACTTTCCTACTGTCGGGCTGATTGATGGGACGTTTCGCCGGAACCTCGAGGAAACGGGCATGGGCTTTGGTCTCGAGATCGAGATGATCCGTGAGGCTCACGAGATGGATATGTTGACCACCCCCTACGCGTTCGATACGGACCAGGCGAAAGAGCTCACGAAAGCGGGAGCGGATATCGTCGTCGCCCATATGGGGTTGACCACAAAGGGCTCTATCGGTGCCGAAACGGCGAAGACTCTCGATGACAGCGCGCGCATGGTGCAGGAGATCGCCGACGCCGCGAGAAGTGTACGTGACGACGTGATCGTCCTGTGCCACGGCGGACCGATCGCGATGCCTGAAGATGCCAAGTACATCTTTGACCATGTGAAGGGCGTCGACGGGTTCTATGGTGCCAGTTCGATGGAACGACTGCCTACGGAGGTCGCGATCGCCGATCAGATAAAACGTTTCAAAGAACTCACGTTCTGATAAGGGGAGGTACGGAAATGTCCATCACGAAAAAGGTCTATCTCGTCGGAACCTTCGATACAAAGGGAGACGAGCTCGCATACGTCGCAACGCTGATCAGAAACGTCGGGACGCCTCTCGTAACGGTTGACGTATCATCGCAGCCCTACTCCCCGAAGACGACCCCCGCGGCGGACGTACCGAACACGGAGGTTGCCGGGTATCATCAGAGGAGCCCGCAGTTTCTGGGCACTACCGACGACCGTGGAAACGCGGTCACGATGATGTCCGAGGCGCTGGGTCAGTTTCTGACCTCTCGTGACGATCTCGGAGGGGTGATCGGAATCGGAGGGTCCGGCAACACCGCACTGGTTACCGCCGCGATGCGTCGCCTCCCCGTCGGAGTTCCAAAGATCATGGTATCAACCGTCGCCAGCGGGGATGTAAGCCCCTACGTCGGCCCCAACGATATCGCGATGATGTACTCCGTTACCGACGTGGCCGGAATCAACCGGATATCGCGGATCGTCCTCGGCAACGCGGCCCACGCGATCGCCGGAATGGTCAACCATACGATTCCGACGGCAACCACGGAAAAGCCGACCCTCGGAATGACGATGTTCGGCGTTACCACCCCCTGCGTGACCTCCGTCAGGCAGACGCTGGAGGCGGAGTTCGACCCGCTGGTGTTTCACGCGACCGGTACGGGCGGCCAATCGATGGAGAAACTGATCGACTCGGGTATGATCGCCCACGTGATCGACATCACCCTCACCGAGGTGTGTGACCTCCATATGGGAGGGGTGATGAGCGCAGGCGAGGACCGCCTTGGTGCCGTGATCCGAAAAGGTATCCCTTACGTCGGGTCCGTCGGAGCACTGGATATGGTAAACTTCGCCGCCTTCGACACCGTCCCGGAGAAGTACCGGAATCGCAACCTCTACAGGCATAACGCCAACGTCACCCTGATGCGGACGACGGCGGAGGAAAACCGGGAGATGGGGCGCTGGATCGGTGAGCGTCTCAACAGGATGACCGGCCCGGTCCGCTTTCTCCTGCCGGAAAAGGGGGTGTCCCTGATCGATGCAGAGGGACAACCGTTTCACGACCCCGAAGCGGACGAGGCGTTATTTACCGCGATCGAAGAGACGGTGGAGCAGACGGCGGACCGGACCGTGACGCGCCACCCGTATAATATCAACGACCCCGAATTTGCGACGGCCCTGATCGACGCGTTTCGGGACATATGGAGGACGAAATGAACGGAACGTTTGTAGTCAACAGTGAGATGGTACGGGATCAGTTCGACTGGGGCGAGATCGCATGGGCGTGCCGGCCGGAGAACACGGGGAGCAAACAGCTTGCGATCCTCGACGTGACGATCACCCCCGGAGAAGGCCACAACTTCCATCGACACCCCGACCAGGAGGAGATGATTTACGTCCTCTCCGGGGAGATCGAGCAGTGGATCGAGGACAAGAAGCAGATACTGAACGCGGGAGATGCGGTGTTCATCCACAAAGGGATCGTCCACGCGAGCTTTCAGCGGGGAACGGAACCGGCACACCTTCTGGCGATCCTCGGGCCCGCCGTTGGTGACGGCGGGTACGCGATGGAAGATGTCTCCAACGACGCCCCATGGAACAGGTTGAGATAGCGATCCCTTTTCCCTCGCGACAGTAGACCTTTATAGTATATCGCCGTGCATTAAGATGTATTTGCACAACGATACCCCGAAAGCGTACACTCATGCCATCGTGACAATGTGATCCCCGTGTACGCCTCCCGTCTACGCGGTATCGGTGCATCGTCACGAGATCATTCGCGCAAGGAGTCTCGGTGATGAAAAACATCAAACTCGGTGTCAAACTCGTCGGCGGTTTTTCCGTCGTTGCCCTGATCGTGCTGGTAGTCGGTCTTTTCGGCTGGCGAGGGGCGAACCAACTTAACGGGCACGTCGACGAGATCGGTAGCGTCCGCCTCCCGAGTGTCGAGTCCCTGATGGTGATCAAGACTGAGGGGAACGCGATCCGGATCGCTCTTCGATCGCTCCTCAACCCGCGGATGACGATGGAGGAGCGGGAGCTGCAGTACGCGAATATCGAACAATCGCGACAGAACTACCGCGCTGCATGGGAGATATACGAATCGCTTCCGCAGACCTCTGAAGAGGCAGCGCTGTGGGAAGAGTTCGTCGTCGCCTGGAACGCCTGGGCGGAGATCAACAACCGCTTCCTCGCGGCGTCCCGGGAGATCGAGGAGACGGAGATCGTGAACACCGACGAATACGTCGCACGGTTCGACGGCTTCATCGCGGATCACCACGCCCTGATGGGACAGGTAACCAACTACCTGCTCACCGGCGAGGAGTTCTCCGGTGGAGGGGACCCGACGGCGTGCAACTTCGGACAGTGGCTTGCAGGCTACGAAACCGACAATCCCACGATCGCATCCGCTCTGCGGGAGATCCAGCCATACCACAACACTTTTCACCAGAGCGTCAACGCGATTCGCGATGCCATGGAAGAGGGTGACGTGGAAGCAGCGATCCGGGAGTACCGGGAGGTGATGGCCCCCGGTGCGAACACCACCTTCGAATACTTCGATCAGATCCTCGCAGAAGCTGAACGCGCCGACGAGCTGTTTGAGGAGATGAATGCTCAGGCGATGAGCGACGCGGTAGCACTGCAACGGGCTGCGATCGAACTCCTCGACGAGATCATCAAGATCAACGAAGAGATCGCCGAGGATGCGGTAGCCGTCGCGATCGCCGAGGGGGGGCAGGTCCGGATGATCGCGATTCTCGGTATGGTAATCGGAGTGATTCTGGCGCTTCTGTTGGGTGTGATCCTTACCCGTGGCATCACCCGCCCCGTGGCAAAAGGTGTCGTCTTTGCCCAGGAGCTCGCCGACGGCAACCTCACGGCGATCCTGGATGTCGATCAGAAGGACGAGATCGGGATCCTTGCAGACGCGCTGGCGAGTATGAGGGACAAGCTGGAGAGCGTCGTGCGCAACGTACAGACCGCATCGGCCAACGTCGCTGCGGGCAGTGAAGAGATGAGCGCCACGGCACAGCAGCTTTCTGAGGGAGCAACGGAACAGGCCGCCAGCGCCGAAGAGGTCTCTTCGTCGATGGAGCAGATGAGCGCGAACATCCGTCAGAACTCCGACAACGCTCTGCAGACCGAAAAGATCTCCCGCCAGTCGGCGCAAAGTGCCGACGAGGGGGGCCAGGCGGTGACCGAGACAGTTGAAGCGATGCGTCAGATCTCCGACAAGATCCAGATCATCCACGAGATCGCCCGGAACACGAACCTTCTCGCCCTGAACGCAGCGATCGAAGCGGCCCGGGCCGGTGAACACGGGAAGGGATTCGCCGTCGTCGCCAGCGAGGTACGAAAACTCGCCGAACGCAGCCAGGTCGCTGCGGGTGAGATCGCCGAACTGTCGAAGCAGAGCGTTGATGTTGCCGAGAAGGCCGGGGAGATGATCAACGGGATCATCCCCGACATACGGCGAACCGCCGATCTCGTGCAGGAGATCAGCGCCGCCAGCGCCGAACAGAACAGCGGCGCCGATCAGATCAATCAGGCGCTCATGCAGCTCGACTCGGTGGTACAGCGGAACGCTTCGGCGTCGGAGGAGATGGCCTCGATGTCGGAAGAGCTCAGCAGCCAGACGGAGCAACTGCAGAACACGATGGCATTTTTTCACATCGACGGGAGCGGACTCCACAGAGTCGGCGCCGAATCTCCTCGACAACTAACCGCCCCGGAACACCAATCGGCGGGCCGAAGGGAGTAACGTACGGAGAAACGATCGCCTGTAGACGTCGCGTTCCGGCGGTTATACACTGATTGGTCCCATGAAGACTCCGACGGAAACGTTCAACGAGGCGGTTCGGGTTCGCCGACACGCCCATGCGCCGTACTCGCGTTTCAAGGTGGGAGCGGCGTTGCACCTCCCCGAGACCGACGAGATCATCACCGGCTGTAATGTAGAAAACGTCAGTTACGGCGCGACGGTGTGTGCCGAACGGAATGCCGTATTCGCCGCGGTGGCACGGCACGGCACCGTTCGGGCGGACCACCTGGTGGTCGTTACCGATGCAACCCCGCCGGCGCCACCGTGCGCGCTCTGCCTGCAGGTGTTACAGGAGTTCTTCCCTCCGGATTTTCAGATTCACCTCGCAGATCTTCACGGCATCAGGCAGACAGTGACCCTCGGTGAACTGCTGCCGATCCGCTTCGACCGTTTTCAGCCCGGCGATACCCGGGATTGATCGCCTCTGTCGTCGGAACAGCGGTATCCCTCCGCGTGTAACCACGTCCAGCACCGGCTGGGCGGGCGATTCGCCGTATACTCCCGGTTCTCGGGGTGCATGATAACGCTGCTTCACTCCCGGTCCTCGGGGTGCATCCAGACCTGGTTCTTCTTCGCAAATGCACGACCTTTTGCGATGAAGAGAAACGCGATGAAGACGAAGAGGATGTACGCCACGGACACGCCGACGCCTGCCCAGAAATACGCCATATTCCCCGTCGTTGCAGCATACGCCGGAAGGTTGATCGCGAGAATAAACGGAATCGCGAGTATGAAGGTGATACCCGATGCGTACATATAATCACTTGCGACGGGGGTCTCGAACTCGGGGTCTATCACCCGGAGAAGGGCCAGACCCGTCGGAAGCGTCCCGGTGGACACGCCGAAGATCATCATCGTTCGGTGAAACTGGTGGTCCACAAACAGCCGCGAGCAGAACCACGGAACCACCAGCAGGGCAACGGCACCCGCAACCAGCGAAATGAGTATGATCGGGAGAAGGTACGCCTGTACTACCACGATCGAGATCGCCCCGATCGCGGCGGCCACCATTACGTCCACCGAGAGTCCGGAGATCCGGGTCAGCGTCTTGTTGTCCACCGCGTAGTCCAGGCCCGTCCGGTGCATCACCGTTCGCACCAGGATTCCGGTGATTGCGGAGAAGATGAAGTTGATACCCCAGAGGTTCACCGCCAGATCCTCGCCGAGGGGGCCGAGGAGCGACAACAACCGGGTGATCCCCAGAAGAAGCAGATACGCCAGAAGATAGACCGAAAACACGAGGGCGATGTGAAACGTAAACGTATCGATCGCTTCGCTTTCGGTACTCATCTCGGCTCCGACGGGGCGGCGCTTCCGTGACGGGAAGATTCCGCTTTTCACCGCCGAGGTATCCATCCCCTTCAGGAACTCCTCGGTCAGCCACTTCCGCCGGATTCCCACGTTTATAAGAAAAACCCCACCGAAACTCGCGAATACGAATCCGATCGCCGCGAAGGTGAGCCCGATACTCCCTCCCTCTACAAACCCGAAACGGGCCCATCCGCTCCCGATCGCGAACGCCTGTCCGGGCCCCTGGGCAAATCCAAGGGGCAACAGGAAGCCGAACGCGGGAAAGAGATCGGGCATCACCGTCGTCATAAGGAGAAAGGTGAGGAGGAGCCCGATCAGCGCCTGAACACCGAACTGAGAGAGGGTTGCGATGGAGGTGGCGAATATCCGTCCGTCACCGACCTTCGCATTTTGCGATGCCCCCCGCAGGGTCATCGAGATGAACGAGAGACTCAGAAGATGGTACACCAGCTCACCGAGGTGGGCGGAATCGATTCCGAGATGGGGCGCCAGATAATTGTAGAAGGGAAGTATGAGAAAACCTGCGGTCAACGCGTTGGGAATAAGATACCGCTGGAAAAAACGGAACTTGAACCGGATTGCCGTAGCCACCAACAGACCGATCGACACGACCCCGAGGTCGATAAACAGGCTCCATGTAAAATCCATCCGGGAATCATAAAGCACGAAACCGCTATGGACAACGGCCAATCGTGCCGATTAGTCTAACGTGGGAGTATGCGATGATCTCAGGTAAGAAATGGTTGGTAACGGCGTTACTCTTCGGCATTCTCGTCGCCGCGCCGGATTCGTTCGGCCCCGGGGCGACTATCGAGGCCCAGACCGCGGAGGGATCCGAGTCCACGGACGGACCCGATTCCGCAGAGGCCCCTCAATCGGACGGCACCCCGGAATCGGACGGCGAGTCCCTCGATTTCGTTGAGGAAGACCGGGATGTGTTCGCGCCCTTCGTCTCGCGCCTGCGCGTTGCGGTACGGGACCCTCAAGTGCGCCTCACCTGGCGGGATGCGGAAGACCTCGACGGCGGGTCGTATCGCGTGTTCCGACACGTCGACGAGATCACCCGGGAGACGATCGACGAGGCAACTCTCCTGGCCGAAGTCGATCCCGGGACGGAAACGTTCCTCGACACCCCCCTTGAAGAGGGTTCGTACTTCTACGCGGTTCTCGCGGCGGAGTCGACAGGGCGGGTGTATCCGATCTTCGTACCGTTCCGGAACAAGACGATCCGGGCCGTAACGGTTTCGCGCCTCGAGACGGAGGAAGATCTCGCGGCAAGCATCTACGATATCGAGGCGCTGGTACAGGATAATGCGATCATCGTCCGCTTCGAAGCGTCCCGGAGCGGACGGGACCTGGTAGTGTACCGGAGCACTACCCCCTTCGAAAGGGAGAACGATATCGTCGGGGCGACCCTTATCGACGAGTTCGAGAGTATCAACCGTCGATTCGCTGATTATCCGGTTCCCGGTGTGCAGTACTACTATGCGGTCTTTGACAAAGCGCTGATCGAGCGGGGGAGCGTCGAGATTAATCCCGGTGAGAACACCCTTGCCGCACCGGTAAGTATATCGTTGTCCGATTCGCCGGACGTCCAGATCCAGATCCCTCGCGCGACGAAACGCGCGGCCCCCCTGCCGATTCTCCAGATAGCTCGAGGCATCCAGAGTGGTGACCGCCTTGCTCGAAACACCGTTCCCGAACGCTCGGGGCGCATCCTTGACCCCGAAACGGAGGGTGCGATCCGGTATCTCCTCTCCCGGACGCCGGAACCGCGCGTGTTTCGGCCGGAGCCGGTGATACTTCCGGAGGAACGGGAGGTCACCGGAGATGGCGCGGGGCGGACCCTCGCGCAGCTCGTATCGACGGACTTCGCCGACGGCAACTACGCGACCGCCGCAGACCTTCTTGAGAACCTGCTCACCCTCCCCCTGAGCAGCACGATGGAAGATCGGGTGCGTTTTTACCTGGGACAGGCGCTCTACTTTGACGGCCGTCGCGAACCGGCGTTCGTCGAGTTTCTCCTCGCCCGAAACGGGGAACTCTACCAGCAGGTAAAACCGTGGATCGACGGGATTCTTCTGCCGCGGGGGTAGACGCTTCGTCGCCGGGTTCGTCCCGGACGGCATCGTTCGTTCCGGGGAACAACGCCCCGGACGGGAATTCCGTGACTACCCGCGGAACGCCACCCCGGTGGTTCGTCTTCGTTACTTTGTATCTTCGATTTTGAGAGAAACCGAATACGTTCGGGAGTCGCCCGCTTCCAGAGTCAGCGGCCAGCGGAGCACGACGCAGTTGGATTCGTAGAACCAGTGAGGGCGATCCCAGAGTATCCCGACCGCCTCAACAGGGAAACTCCACAGATCAGGACGTTCCGTGGGGTTGATCGTCACCGTGGTCCCGTTGTGAAGGTCAAGGAACTGCAGGTCCGATACACCCTCCGCCGCCACCGTGTCCGGTGACACCTCCCTCCGCTGCCGTCCCTGACGGAGGTGAATCCGCAGTTTCCCCGCGTCGAGAGAGTAGAACGAGAGATTGATCTCGCAGGCGTGTTCTACGGAGATCGTCTCCATACCGGCGTTGGTGATTCGGTACTCCAGTTCGATCCGGCTTCTCACGAAACGGTACTGCTTGCGAATCTCGATCTCCGCAAGGTGTTCCGGCGCGGAACACCGCGCCTCAAACCCCGCGGTGCTACGTTCCTTGTCGAGACCGGTGAGTTCGTAATCTACCGAATCAAGTTCACACACCTGCGATCGCTCGCCCCGGGCGAAGGCGGTGAGGTCGTGGCCGGGAACGAGGAGATGGTCCACGAAGGCTGCCCGGGTCCAGTCGTCGTACCCGGCGGCTACGGAAGCCTTATCATGAAACGCTTCGGCGCGACGACGAAACGTGTCGAGGTAGTTCCAGTTTTTATCAAGATAGTCGAGTTCGAAGACACACGCACCTGTCCGATCGAGGTACACGTTGATCTCGTTCCCCTGGTACAGAACCTCGTCCTCACCGTCGAGATCGACATCCACCCGGGACAGCGAGGGGATAAAGATCCCTTTCTCCCGTGTTGTCTTTTCCGCCTCGATCAGGGCAGCGTAGGTCGCCTTCCGGAGGTTGGACCGGTAGATCCCCCCGGTGGGATTGTGCCAATAGGCAAAATGACTCTGCCCTCGCCACAGCTCTTCCCGGGCGGTCATCTTCCGGTACTTGTCGCCTCGTACCTGGTTCACCAGCACGTGGGTGTGTTGCATCTTTGCGTAGAGACGTCCGCTTTCGGGGTAGATTTCCATCACCGATCGGAAACTGCGCCACTGGTCATCACTGTTGTCGGGCAGTTCCGGAACCACCCGCTTGAGCCAGGACATCATCCCTTGGAGGGAACTGACCGGGGCGTATCGCCGCCGTCGCGGGTGGTACGACCGCAGAACGCGTTGCGGGGTAGCGACGCGGATCCAGTCGGAATTGGCCTTCAGGAGGGTAAGAAACTCTTCGAACCAGGCGATCCGCTCACGGGAGCGCTCGGCGTTGAAACCGATGCGACTGCCGTCGAATATGAGCGACACCAGGGGACGCTGGATCTTTCCGTTTCCGTCGACAATGGAGACTCCCTGCTGGTCCGCAACGGCATGTAACTCGTTGATCAGATCCCCGGGGGAAACGTGAAACATCTGCTCCGACAGCTCGTGTGCCAGTGGCAGGAGGATCAGCGTTTTGCCCTGGTCCTCCGTAAGCACCGGATGGTGCCCGACCTTGCCGTTCCCGTCGTTGTTGTAGTCGCTCCGCCCCGCCCCGGCACGGTCCGGCTCGAAGTGAAACGCATAGTCCCGAAGAAACGCATATTCGATACCGCCGGCTTTCAGGTTGGCGGCGATCCGCTGGTCCCAGATACTCTCCGGGATCCACGCCCCCCGGGGACGGCGGCCGAAGCACTTCCTGATATGGGTAGTAAGCCGCTCGATCTGGCCGATCCGGTCGGTCTTCGGTATGAGCGGGAGTATCGGTTCGAAGAACGCCCCTCCCAACAGCTCCACCTGGCGGCGTTTGATCATCTCCGTCAGCACGTCGACAAATTCGCTGTGATGCTTCTCAAGCCATTCGATCAGGAGCCCCGAATAGTACATCGTAAAACGGATGTCACTGTGGTTGTAAAGCAACTTGAGCAGTGGTTTGTATGAGAACTCGTAGAGTGCATCCTGGTCTCGGGGAGCCACATCGAGGGCCTGGCTGTTCCGGGAACCGAGAATGAGGTAGATAGGGCTCATGTACCCGATCAGTGTACCTCGCAGGAGTGGACACCGCAAGGAGATTGGATCACTTATTGCCTTTTCAGATCGAACCGTTCATTCTTCGCGGGTGGTTCCCGTCGCATCGCAAACAACACCAGTATTCCACACGGGAGTCTACACCCTGCCGGATGAGCACGTCGGAGGGATCGGCAGCCACGCCGCTGCCGGAGGCGGCCCCACCCGACATAAGATCGGCAGCCACGCCGCTGCCGGAGGCGGCCCCACCCGACATAAGATCGGCAACCGCGCCGCTGCCGGAGGCGGCCCCACCAGGGAATCCGCGTTCGCTTCAGCGGGTCGGATCTTCGTCCTCCTGGCGACCGTTGCCTCGTCGATCGTTCTCACCCCGGGGATCGTCACGGCGGAGGCACCGACTCCCGTGGAAGGCCCCTGGGAATGGTACCCGGGAGAGATCCTCACCCCCGGGGAAATCCAGAACCGGTCACCGGACCGCACCATAACGCTACCGTACTTGTATCCCGCGTCGGCGGGACCGGAACAGGCGACGCTGCGTACAGTTGTCGATATTCCCCGGACCGACCAACCCTACGCGATCAAGATCCGGTACCTCGCCGCCGCGTACCGCGTCTATGTAAACGGCACCCTTCTCACCGACGTGGGCTCCGTGGAAGAACCGATCCGGGGACAGTACCTCCCGACGGAGTCGCTCTTCCACGCCGACTCGGGGCGCGTTGAGATCGTTATCAACGTGGCGAATGCATCCCACCGTCGAGTTCGTCTCAACGAGATCGAGATCGGCACGGGTGACACGATCTATCGCGTGACGATGCTGGCCCTCATCCGTGACGCGATCATCTTCGGCAGTTTCCTCACCCTCGCGGCGTACCATCTCATCCTTTTTCTCATCTCCCGCCGGGACCGGGCATCTCTCCTCTTTGCGGCGATCGCGGTGATCTCCGCCGCCCGCGTCGGAATCACGACGGAACGCGTTCTTGTACGGATCATACCGGCGATTCCGCCGGAGATCATGATGAAACTGGGGTACGCCCCGGCGTTCCTCCTCCTGCCGATCCTCATTCTCTACATTATCCGCCTCGAACTCTTTCCCGATATCGATTCGTTCCGGCGCCCTGCTACGGTGGTCACCGCAGCCGCAACGATCTTTCTGCTCGTGACCCCCCTTCCGGTATACGACTGGGTATTTCAGTACGGGATGCCCCTTGTCGGCGTGGTTGCGCTCTATACGGTGATACGGATCGCGCGGTCCCCCGCAGCGGACAATCGTGAAGGGATCGCCGTTCTCGTCGTCGGTGCCTTGAGCGTTCTGGCAGCGGCTGTGCACGACTACCTCCGGGAGGTCGACGTAATCCCGACGCCGGAGTTACTCTCCACAGGGATTCTTGTGTTCCTGGTTCTTCAGGCGTATTTCCTCGCCCGCCGGTTCCGCACCTCCTACCTCCGCGCCGACGCTCTTGCCGCCGAGGTCCAGGCGCTGAACACCGACCTCGAACACCGTATCGAGGTACGGACACGGGAGCTCGCCCACGCGAACGAACGCCTCGAGACGCTATCCCGAACCGATGTCCTTACCGGCCTTGCAAACCGTCGTAATTTCAACGACATGTACCTGCGAGAGTGGAACCACGCGGTTCGGGACGAACGCTCCCTTACGGTACTGATGATCGACGTCGACCGGTTCAAGAACTACAACGACCGCTACGGCCATCTCGGGGGAGATGCGGCGCTCCGGAGAATTGCAGGTGTTCTCGCCGAAGCAGGGCAACGCGGTACCGACCTGGTCGCCCGTTTCGGGGGTGAAGAGTTCGTCGTGCTACTCCCGGATACGGAGCAGGAGACGGCGGTCGTAATCGCCGAGAAGATTCGCAACGGTGTGGCCTCGTTGGAAATCCGGCACGAAGGATCCCCTGAGGCGGGTATCGTGACGGTGAGCGTCGGGGTCTGTTCCGGCGTACCGGCGCCGTCGGACCTCCCGATGAAGCTACTGAGCCGGGCCGATGAGTGTCTGTACCGGGCGAAAGACCTTGGACGGAACCGTGTTGTTTCAGAATAACCGGCTCTCCCGGTTGCACCGGCAGCGGGAGCGTGTTTTAATGGAGACACAGGCACGTTATGCCGCGAAAAGATGTAACTTCGATCATCATAAACCACGAATGGTGCAAACGGTGCGGAATCTGCTCGACCTTCTGTCCGAAAACGGTGTTTACCACCGACGACGAGGGCACAGTATCCGTCGCCGATCTCGATGCGTGTATCGCTTGCGAGATCTGTGAACGAATGTGTCCCGATCTTGCGATCACTCTCATCTATGCAGAAGACTCTTCTCCGGTGGAACCCGGGAGGGTCACGTAATGGGTGTTCAGGGCGTACGGAACCGTCCGGTCTTTGTCCAGGGCAACGAAGCATGCGCCGAAGCGGCGTTGTACGCCGGCCTCGGGTTTTTCGCGGGGTACCCGATCACCCCTTCGTCGGAGATCGCCGAGATTCTCAGTCGTCGTCTCCCCGAGGAGGGAGGGCGGTTCATCCAGATGGAAGACGAGATCTCGTCGATGGCGGCGATCATCGGCGCCTCCCTTACGGGGGCGAAAGTGATGACCGCCACGAGTGGCCCCGGGTTCTCTCTGATACAGGAGGCCCTCGGGTTCGCGGTGATGGCGGAGATCCCCTGCGTGATCATCGACGTGATGCGTGGAGGACCATCAACAGGTCTTCCCACCCAGGGGAGCCAGGGCGATATCAACCAGGTTCGATGGGGCACCCACGGAGACCACTCGATCATCGCCCTTACCGCATCAAATCACCAGGCGCTGTTCGAGATGACGGTCCGTGCCTTCAACCTGGCGGAGACCTACCGCACCCCGGTGGTGGTGCTGTTCGACGAGATGCTCGGACATATGCGCGAGCGCCTCGTAATACCGGAACCGGGAGAGTTGCCGCTGGTGGGCCGTCTCAGAACCTCCCTCCGGGAAGGGATCGACTACCACCCCTACCTCGCCCGGGAGGACGGTCGCCTGCCGATGTCCGACTTCGGAGGAGTACACCGGTACAACGTGACCGGTCTGTATCACGACATGTGGGGATTCCCTTCAACTGATCCGAAGATCGTCGATGACCTGGCTCACCATCTGTACGACAAGATCGAGCTTCGTGCCGACGAACTCGCCGAAGGGCACGGCGAAGGGCTCGACGACGCGGAGGTGGTCCTGATCTCCTACGGTTCCCCGGCGCGATCGGCGATGCAGGTCGTCCACGAAGCGCGCCACAACGGGCAGCGCCTCGGGTTTCTCGAACTGCAGACGCTGTGGCCCTTCCCGGCACGGATGGTCCGGGACGCGTGCAGGAATGCACGAGCGTGTATCGTCGTCGAGATGAATATGGGACAGGTTCACCAGCAGGTCCGAAACGCCGTCGATCACCCGCGGAGGGTGTTTCTCTCCAACCGGGTAGACGGCCGTTTTATTACTCCCCGGGATATCCGTCGGGTACTCCGGATCGTTGAAGGACAGGGCGAATGAAATCGCTGGAATACTATCTGCGCGGCCGTTTTCTCCCCCATATCTGGTGCCCCGGATGCGGGCACGGTACCGTTCTCAACGGACTGATCAGATCGATCGACGAGATCGGCCTCAGCAAGAACGAGATCGTCATGGTCTCGGGAATCGGTTGTTCCGCCCGGATAACGGGGTACGTCGATTTTCATACCCTTCACACTCTTCACGGTCGCGCCCTCGCCTTTGCTACAGGGGTGAAGCTGAACCGCCCGGAATTGACGATCATCGTCCCGATGGGCGACGGCGACGGCCTTGCGATCGGGGGCAATCACTTTATCCACGCCGCGAGACGCAACATCGATATCACGGTGCTTATCATGAACAACCGCATATACGGTATGACGGGAGGCCAGTTCTCTCCGATGTCGGGGTGCGGTGTTGACGCAACGACCGCCCCCTTTTCGACGATCGATCCCTCCTTCGATATCGTTGATCTCGCGCGCTCCGCCGGTGCCACCTTCGTCGCCCGGACCACAACATTCCACGTCCACGAGTTGCAGCAGCTGATTACCCGGGCGATCCGCCACAAGGGGTTCTCGGTGGTGGAGGTGATGTCCCAGTGTCCTACCCATTTCGGACGGCGAAACCACGCCGGGGAAGCAGCGGAGATGCTCACCTACTACAAGGAGTATACCGCCCGGGTCGGCTCGAAATCCCTCGAAGAGAATAGCGATCTCGTCCCCCGGGGGGTCTTCGTCGAGGAATCGCGTCCCGAGTACTGCGAACGGTACGCCGAAGTCGTCGCTACGGCGCAGTCCGGAAAGGCGGCGCGAGCCGGCGCTGAAGCAAGCCCCGACCCGGGGACGCAGCAGGCAGAGGCGACACAGCATCCCGAACCGGAAGAGACAGCGCCAACGGAGCGTGACCGATGATCTGGAAGGTGGTATTCTCCGGGGTTGGCGGGCAGGGTGTGATCAGCGCGGGGATCATCCTTGGTGAGGCGGCGGTGATCTACGAAAACCGGTACGCCGTCCAGAGCCAAAACTACGGCGCCGAGATGCGCGGCGGCGTCAGTCGCGCGGATGTCACGATCTCCGACGACCCGGTCATCTATCCCAAGGTCGACCAGGCGCACGTCCTCGTGTGCCTCCATCGCAAGGGACTTCACGCTCACCTCACGACGCTGCGCCCCGGCGGGATCCTCATCAACGACGCCGACGAGGCCCCCGTGAGAACCCGGGTCGACTGTCGGCAGTACCCGATCCCGATCACCGCAACCGTTCGTTCCGAGCTTGGAACGACCCGGGGCGCCAATATCGCGGTTCTCGGCGTTCTTACCGCACTCACCGGCGTCGTGAAGGCAGAATCGATCAGGGAAGCGGTAATCGCCCGATACGACGCCTCCCGACGAGGCCTCGATGAGAACCTCCGCGCCCTCGAGCTCGGCCTCGGTATCGGTCGGGAGATCGTACCGGAGACGTCGTTCATCGGCGATGCCGACACGCGGGGACGCCACGCGACATCTTCGCGAATCTGAGGTACCGTACCGTGTATGGCCCTTCTCACCGCACGGGATCTTGAACTCAGCCATGGTGGCCCGAATCTCCTCGATCGTATCTCCCTGACCGTTGAACCCGGGGACCGGCTCTGTATCGTCGGCCGAAACGGCAGCGGAAAGAGTACCCTTCTCAACGTTCTCGCGGGACGGGAGACGATCGATGCGGGTACGATCGGACGCGACAGAGACACGACGATCGCCCTCCTTCCGCAGGAGGCGCCGACGAACCTCGCAGGTTCCGCCGTCGATGTGGCGTTGGTCTTCGCGTCCCCCGTCTCGGCACCTCCCGACGGAGAGAGAGTCGCGCCGTCCCCCGTGGCGATCCCTCCGATTACGGGATCGATGCCGGGCACCACGGCGGTACCGGAAGCGCAGGAGGAGCGACGGGTGCGGGTGGAGCAGCACCTGACCCGTCTGGGAGTTCCCCTGGATGCTCCGGTAGACACGATGTCCGGCGGCGAGATGCGGAGGACCCTTCTTGCCGGCGTTCTTGCCGCCGAAGCGGAGGTGTTACTCCTCGACGAACCGACAAACCACCTCGATATCGCCGGAATCGTCCAACTGGAAGACCACCTTCTCGATCGGAGGCGACGTTCCCGTGGTGTCCTCTTTGTCACCCACGACCGCGTGTTTGCACGTCGCGTGGCGACCCGGGTTGTAGAGATCGATCGGGGATCCCTGGTTTCGTTCAGCGGCGGGTACGATACCTTCGTACAACGACGGGAAGAGCAGCTCCGCGCGGAGGAGCGGGAGCAGGTGGAGTTCGAGAAACGCCTTGCAATGGAGGAAGCGTGGTTGCGGAAAGGAACGCGAGCACGACGAACCCGCGACGAAGGCCGAGTCAAGGCGCTCCTCGAGATGCGGCGCCTCTACGCGGAACGGCGCGCCCGGGCGGGATCTGCCGCACTTTCGATCGCCGAAGCGGGTCGACCGGGGGATATCATCGTCGAGTGTGAGGATGTATCCCTCGCGTGGCCCGAGTCGACGAAACCGGTGATCCGTAATCTCTCCACCTCGATCTCCCGGGGAGACCGCATCGGCATCATCGGCCCGAACGGCGCGGGGAAAACCACCCTCCTCCGTTTCCTCGTCTCTCCCTGGGCGGCGAGCGACGGGACCAACGCCCCCGAAGTAGACGGAACGGTTCGGTACGGCACCAATATCAACGCCCTCTACTTCGACCAGCTCCGGGAAGAGCTCGATCCGGATTCGACGATCTTCGACGCACTCGGAGACGGATACGATACGATCACCGTTCAGGGACGGCGGAAAAACGTCGCCGCCTATATGAAGGAGTTCCTCTTCTCCCCCGACGACGTGAACCGTCCGGTCCGAACGTTGAGCGGTGGTGAGAAGAATCGGCTCCTTCTCGCCCGCCGCCTTGCGCGTCAGGCAAACGTGATCGTCATGGACGAACCGACAAACGATCTTGATGCGGAAACCCTCGAGCTTCTCGAGGATCGCCTCTCGACCTTTTCGGGAACGGTGCTCCTTGTGAGCCACGATCGGGCGTTTCTGGACAATATCGTCGTTGCCTGCCTCGTAATCGGTCCCGACGGGACGGTCGAGGAGTCCCCCGGAGGGTATTC